>JAEVZN010000567.1 GCA_023392205.1 Pseudomonadota bacterium | reverse complement strand
CCGGATGGTCCTTCTCGCGGGCGAGTTCGAGCCTGATCTTGCGAAAGGCTCTTGGAAGCTTGGTCACGGCAGACGACATGGCGCGAATCCGGCTTTCGGGTGAAAAACGATGACGACGACAATACTGCCTTTTGATAGGGCACAATTATAGGCTGCGATTGAGCAATCTCAATTGCCGGAACCGGCTTGTCCGCCGGCGCCGTGCCCGCCGGGCATATTGGCGGCTTATCGGGACCATGATGGAACGGGATGTGCATCGCCGGGTTTCTCCGGGCTGGATGCGGGCAGGGGACCGGCGATGCGATTTTTCGAGTGTCAGGCCTGCGGACAGGCTTTGTATTTCGAGAACACGCTGTGCGAGAGCTGCGGGCACCGCCTTGGTTATCTGCCCGAGCAGGCGGAAATGTCGGCGCTGGAGCCGGAGGGCGAGGTTTGGCGGCCGCTGGCGGATGTGGAGAACACGTACCGCTTCTGCGCCAATGTGGAATATGCGAGTTGCAACTGGCTGGTGCCAGCCGATTCAGACAGCATTTTCTGCCTCGCCTGCCGGCACAATCGTGTTATTCCGAACCTTGGCGATGAACGGAGCCTGATCTTCTGGCGGCGCATCGAAGTGGCCAAGCACCGGCTGATCTACAGCCTGCTGCGCTTCAAACTTCCGCTTGTCACCAAGGCGATCGATCCAGGCGGACTGGCCTTCGATTTTCTCGATGCATCCGTGGTCCCGGTGATGACCGGCCATCTGAACGGCGTCATCACCATTAATCTCGCCGAGGCCAACGACGCGCACCGGGAAGAGCAGCGCGGTGCGATGGGTGAACCTTACCGCACGCTGCTCGGGCATTTTCGCCACGAGATCGCGCATTATTACTGGGACCGGATCGTGCGCGATCATCCTGTAGTCGACGGCTTCCGCAGTATTTTCGGCGACGAGCGGCAGGATTACGGCGAAGCGCTGCGGCGTCATTACGCGGAAGGGCCGCCCGCGGATTGGCCGCAACGCTTCGTGACATCCTATGCCAGCGCGCATCCCTGGGAGGATTTCCCGGAAACCTGGGCGCATTATCTGCACATCGTCGACACGCTGGAGACGGCGAGCGCTTTCGGCGTGAAGATCAAGCCGCGGGTCGCGCAAGGGAGCGAACTGGCGGCCAGTGTCGACTTCGATCCTTATCGGGCCGGGATCGATCGGCTGATCGCAGCGTGGCTGCCGCTGACCTTCGCCTTCAACTCCATCAATCGCAGCATGGGACTGAGCGACCTTTATCCCTTCGTGCTCAGCCCGACCATCATCATGAAATTATCCTTCATCCACGATCAGGTGCATCGCCGGACGAGCGATGCCGAGACCAATGACGAAGCGGCGCTGAAAGCCATGGCCGAGGGACTGCGCAAGGCGGTCGCAGCGCCCGGCCAATAGCCATGCGCAAGAACTGACGCCGCTTCATTCCCCCCGTGCAAGCGCGTTCAGCCGCCGCGGTGCTTCGGCCGAGCCGAGGTCTCGCGCCCGCTCGTACCAGCGCGCCGCCTTGATATTGTCCGGCGCCAGCCCGCGCACCTTGAAGCGCGCGAGGATCGCCGGATCGTAGGTCTGCGCCAGCGTGAATGCCGCGGACGCATCGCCGGCTTCAGCGGCACGTTCCAGCACCACGCGGGCACCGGCAAAATCGCCGGCGGCGATGTAATCGTCGGCCTGCTTGCGCAACAATGCGATCTCATCTGCCGACAATTGCGGCGGCGGTGGCGGCACCTGCGTCACCGGTTCGGCCGGACGCATGGCCGGTGCAGGGGAGGGCGCTGCGGCTGCGGGAAGCGGGTTGACCGCCGCGCGCTCCGCGAGCGGGACCGGTGCCGGGTCGCTGGCGGCGGGGGCCAGGGCGGCCAGCACCGTTTCGCGCGGGACGGGCGGCTGCGGCAGCGGTGCTGGCTCCGGACTGGCCGGCAGCGTCGCCGCACCGGACGCAAGGATGGGACCGCGGGCCGGCGGATTCGCCGCTGGCGTACGGCTTGCAGGCTCGCGGCCCGCTTTCGCGGCCACCTGACCCTCGCGATACACCGCAACCGCATTCGTGGACAATTCCGCCAGCGGTTCGCCGACCGAGCGGACCAGCAGTGTTCGCAGATCCGGCAAGGCGAACATTGCCACCGCCGCAGCACCGCCCGCGGCAAAGGCAAACCCGACCAGCCAGCTGCGAACGCCACGTCGTTCCGGCATCCGCACCGGTGGCCAGGGATCGACCTCCGGCTGCTTGTCCTGTTCATGCGCGGTCATCAGGAAGGCCGGAGGAAGCCGGATCGGCCGCTCGTCGAGATGGCGCGCCAGCCGTTCGGCCTCCGCCGTGGCTTCCGCAAACGGATCGTGATCGCGCGGGGCAAGCGGCGCCATCCCGGCGTCCGTCGGCACGCTGTCTCCGTCATCTCGGCTCTCGAACGCGCCGGAAGCGACCGGAGCGCTCTCGCCATTGCTGTCGCCGGTCTGCTGGGTGGCAACCATCGAACGCAGGCTCAACTCGATCTCGTCGAGAATGCGTGCATCGTTCTCGGTCTCGATCGCCGCGGGGCGCGGCTGGGTGAGCGGCTCCCCGGTATTGTCCGGCTCCGCCATCGCAAGCTGCGCGCGGGCGTGCCTCGGGGCATAGGGAGAAATCAGCTCGTCGTCGAGCGGCTGTAGGCTGGGGGTACTCATGACACCACTCCTGTTACACTGGCTTCGAGGCTGCGCGCCTATTGCTTTTTCCGCTTGCTGCGGATGGCTTGCGCGGCCTCTTTCGGCTCCTCATTGCGTGCGGCGCGTGCTTCCTGCAATTCGCGCCAGGCCAGGAATTCCGCGAACAGCGCGTCGCGGCTCTGCGGCGTCCGTTTCACATCGCGACTTGAATCGGCGCGTGCCAGATAGCTCTGGAATTCCTTGTTCAGTTCCGAACCTTGCGCATTGGATGCCGTCTCCATCTTCTGCAATTCGCGCTCGGAGACCTCAAGACGATTCCATCCCGGCACCGTGGCAGCCAGATTGACGTCGCGCCATTTCGGGTGGAAAGGCGGCTTCTGGAATTTGCTCCAGTTCGCGAACATGCGTTCCACAAAGCGCTCGATCCGGCGATGGCGGTCGCCGCCCTTGGCCCAGTTGAACGCGGCCAGCACCGCGGGAACGGCGATCGTGTCGATCTTCGTCTGACCCTCCGGCATCAGCGTCGGATACTGATCCTTCGAGAATTCACCGACCGTATAGTAATCGGCGAAGGTCTTGGAGAAGGGGATCGGCACCAGATGCAATCCGGCCTCTTCCGGGATCTTCGAGAAGAAGTCGATCGGTTTGCCGACCAGCCGGATCAACGCCGCGATCTCGCCGGAGCGCAGCTTCTGCAACGCGCTGGCGGTATCGATGTTCACCTGCTCGACCTCGATGCCGAGCCGCTGGAAAATGATCGTGCCGGTCAGGCTCGATCCCGCACCGGCCGGACCGAAGCTCACCTTCTTGCCGCGCAGATCCTCGATGCTGCGAATGTCGCGTCGTGCCAGCAGATGCACCTCCGAGACCGGCAGACGGATGATGTAGTGAATCCGGTTTTCCAGATTCCAGATTTTGCGTTCTTTCTTGAAATACTCGAACACATCGGACTGCGTCACCGCGATATCGATGCCACGCAGATAGAGGAGATCGTCGACATTCGATGCCGCGCCATAGGTGACCATTGGCAGCACACGGAGATTGTCGCCGTCGTCGAGCGCCCGCGCCAGTTCATTGGCAAAGGTCATATAGCTGCCCGACATCAGACCGCCGGCCACCCCCACGGTCCAGGTATTGCGGCGCTCCTTGATGGAGGCTTCAGTATTCCCCGCCTGTTTCACCGCCTGCGGCACGGTTTGTGCCCCGACCGGTGATGCCCCGAATGAAACGGTCAGCAACGTGACTGCCATCGCAGTCATTGTCATTCTCAGGATACGCATGAACATTTCCCCCGCGATGCGGCCCTCGCGCCGCATGATTTCGATTGCGCGAGCACCACGCGCCGATCACGGCAATGCCGAAAACGGGTCTGCAAGGTCTGCGCGCTGCAACATCTGAATCGTAAGCATTACGAATGAAGCCGCGTGAAGCGGCCCGGTCGGCTGTGGAGATCTGTGTCGCGATTGCCTGCGACGCGAGTCTCATTTGTGTCCTCACCGGTAAGCCGGTCATTTGCGACACGGCGGGACAGGCTGATTCATTCGCTTGACGGTTTGCGTGTGACGCGATGCACACATGCAAGGTCGTGATGAAAGTTTCTGTGGATTGATGTCACGAATGAGGCAAATGTGATGAGGGGCCACGAATCAGAGGCATCTTGCATGTCGATGCCTTGTTGCCCGATCGCCACTTGTGTGGCGCGGAAAATACGCATTCGTGGTAGCGGTGTGCCGTGTACGGTAGCGACGTAACGCGCCGACGGTAGAAGCGTAATGCGGGCGTTGACACGAAAATGGTAAAAGTTTTTTTCTCATTATTGCGCTTGGAATTCGCGCCGCCACAACGCGATACCGCAAACGGACATCCGCAGCTATGAGATGGAAGCGGGAATGCCGTCGCGCGACTATTTCACGTCCGGAAGTCGCATCAACGGTTGCCCCATCCTGACGGTATCGCCTTGCTGAATGTGAGCGCACAGATTGAAGCCGTCCGGTGCGAAGACGATGATGGTCGACCCATGTTCGAACCAGCCCAGTTCCTGTCC
>JAEVZN010000545.1 GCA_023392205.1 Pseudomonadota bacterium | reverse complement strand
GGCTTCTGCTGCGCGATGGCCGGCATATACACGCCGCTGGATGCGAGCGCGGCGCCGCCGGCCGCCGAGTATTTCAGAAGTGTACGCCGGTCGATTCCGCGAATCTTCGTCTTGTCGGTCATGTCATCCTCCCAGCATTCTTTGTTGAGCGGCCACCTCCGGGGATCTTGCATTCAAGCAGACGAGCCTGCATGCGGACCGTGATGGCGCCGTGCATCCGCTTTGCGAATGCATGATTGATTGGGAGATATTGTTCGATAGCGTCCGGGCGAAGTCAACGGCGCGGGTTATGCCCGCCCGCCTGCTGTCTCACGGTTCGGTACAGCTCACGCGGTTGCTCACCGGCGATGGCGCGGAACCGATCCGGATCGCAGGCGACGTCACCGGTGTAGATTGCCCACGTTCCACGATCCAGTACAGGCCAAACCGCGCCCCGCCGACGATCGACACGATGGCGATCACCGACCCGACCGAAAGCGTGGAAACCCCGGTCAGGCCCTGCCCGATCGTGCATCCAAGCGCGGTCACGCCACCAAAGCCCATCAGGAACGCACCCAGCAGACGCCGCTTGAATTCCGCGGCGCTGGCCGGGATCTGCCAGCGGAAGGTGCCGTCGGTCTGAGAGGCCAGGAAGGCACCGACAACGAAACCGAGCACTGCGCCGATCGGGAAATCGGGCTGCAAGGCGGTCGACAGCATCGCGTAAAGAATCGTTTCGCCGGGCGGCGCGACGAAAGTGAAGGACTCGATGCGGCGGGTATCGAAATCGTCGAAGCCTGCAATGCCCGTCGCCCACCATCCGCCAACGACGATCAGGCCGATCAGCAGGCCGGTCACCGCAAAGCGCGGCGTGGCGCGAAAGCCGCGATGCGCGACGGCAAAGCCCGCAATGGCAAGCCCGATCGCCACGGTCACGATGCTCGCGGTCATCCCGCTGAAGCCTGCCAGTTCCGGAAGCCGCTGCGACACCGAGCTACCAAGATCGACCGCCAACGGATCGGTGGCCGTGATGCGCACGATCCCGGTCAGACCGCGCATGGTCATGATCGCCGTGATGCCCATGACCAGAACCGTCACCACGGCACGCAGGTCGCCGCCCCCGATCTGGCGCAACGTGCCCATGCCACAGGTGCCGTTCAGCGCCATACCGAAGCCGAACAGCAATCCGCCGATGATCAATGCACCCAATTCAAGCCGCGATCCGAGATAGATCGACTTGGTGAGGTCGAGGCCGCCCCAGATTTCAAGCGCATGCACGCCGACAATGGCGACTCCGATCGCGAGCAGCCACGAGCGCAGCCGCCGCGTGTCGTTGCTGTAGGTGGCATCCTCGATTGCGCCCAGCGTGCAGAAGCGGCCGCGCCGCGCCACGAAGCCGAAAGCCACGCCGAGGCCGAGGCCCAGCGCGAGGCGGAGAAGATTAAGTGGAAGGTCCTCGAACATCGCTCGCTCCTGCCCGGCCGCAGACCGGCTCGGTTTCGGTTCGTCGATCTAGCGGTTTGCAGACGGGGCGCAGAACGCCGCATGCAGTGCGCCGATCACTTGGCGCACTTCCGGGCGGGATACGGAATAATAGATGTTCTTGCCGTCGCGCCGCGTCTCGACAAGATTGTCCGCACGCAGCCTGGCCAGTTGCTGGGACACGGCGGGCTGGCGCAGCTTCAACAGATGTTCGATCTCGGTGACGGATTTCTCGCCGTCGATCAGCAGGCACAGAATGACCAGCCGCGCCTCGTGCGACAGCGCCTTCAGAAACTCGCTGGCCTGCTGGGCATTGCGCAGCAGCTCGTCGATATCAAGGTCCGGACCCTTTTCAGGATCGGTCTTTTTCGGCTTTCGGGCCAGCGAGGTGGCCATGGCTGATGCTCCATGTTGCAGAGCAATACATGCGCCATCCTGCAAGTATTTGAAAGGGACGGAACTTTCAAAGTGGGGCGTGGCTAGAGCAAAAGCTTTTCCAAAAGGCCCCAAAAAAAGAATTCTCCCGGGTAGCCCTCGATCCTGCCCTTTTCCTCGCCATTCTCGACAAGCACGAAGGTCGGGGTAAACCGGACCGGGCTTTTCAGGACGATGGTCTTGTCGCCGCCACGGTCGAGATGGACATGACGCAACGGCAGCTGCTTGCCGATATCGGTCTTGGGATAGATGTGACCGACCTCGCGGTCCCAGGTGATGCAATAAGGGCAGCCGGCGCGCCGGTACATCAGCAATTCTGCGGACACAGCCTCAGCAACACCGCCGAGGATCAGCCAGCCGGCCACGATCACTTTCAGGACATGCACACCCGCACCTCTTGCCCTTTACCGCCCGCCTCGGCAAATCTACAGTTTCAAATTAACGCATATCATCCCGAAGTCCCGCATAGCATCGTGTGACCCATGCCGTCAGCCCCGCCGTTCCGCTCCACCTTGTCGCGCCGCAGCTTTCTCGCCGGAACCGCAGCCCTCGCTGCGCCGCTGCCGGCCATTGCGCAGGCCCCGAAGCTGACGCTGAACGACGACGGGCTCTATACGAAGCCCTGGTTCCTGCAGAGCCTTCTTGAATTGCCCGACGATCTCAAGGAAGCGGCCGGGAAGAACAAGCGGCTGGTCATCATGTGGGAGCTGAAAGGCTGCCCCTATTGCAAGCGGATCCACGAGGTCAATCTCGCGGACCCGGCCATCGAAAAATACATCAAGGACAATTTCGAGGTGCTGCAACTGAACATTATCGGTGCCCGCGAGGTCACCGACTTCGACGGCAAGAGCCTGCCGGAGAAGGAATTCGCCCGCAAATACGGGGTGCGTTCGACGCCGACATTCCAGTTCTTCCCGCCGAGCGCCGACGGGCTTGCCGGCAAGGCGCCGGCGGCGCG
>JAEVZN010000526.1 GCA_023392205.1 Pseudomonadota bacterium | reverse complement strand
AGGAAGAATAAGGAGGTTTGCCTTGGCTTCCTGTCTGCTGTTAGCGGCCTCTGTTTTTTCGGTGCATCGTCATGGCCCTTAACATCAAGAATGCAGAGACCGAGCGCCTGGCCCGTGAACTGGCGCGCAGGCGCAAGCAGGGCATCACCGAAGTGGTGACCGACGCGCTGCGCAGGGAGGTCGAGCGGGAGCGCAGGCGTCCGCGCAAGGAAAGCCGCGAGACCTTTTTGCGCGCCTTGCGGGAGATCGGCGAACGCGGCAGCCGGCATCCGGTGATCGATCCCCGCAGCGAGGACGACATGCTCGGTTACGATGACATGCTCGATGCGCATGCGGGCGAACCAGCGGGCCGAGAGCGGCGCTGATGGTGATCGATACATCGGCGCTGATTGCGTTGCTGCGGCTTGAGCCGGAAGCAGATGCCTTCGCGCAGGCGATCGAAGCCGATCCGCGCCGTCTCGTTTCGGCGGTGACAAAGCTGGAAGCGCGCATGCTCGCGCTCGGCCGGTTTGGCCCGGCGGCCGCGGCGGACCTTGATGCATTGATCGCTCTGATCGCGCCGGCCATCGTTCCCTTTGACGATCATCAGGCCGATATCGCCCGTGATGCTTTCGCGAAATACGGGAAGGGCCGGCACGCGGCCGCGCTGAATTTCGGCGATTGCGCGGCTTATGCGCTGGCGGTGTCCGAAGCGGAGCCGTTGCTGTTCAAAGGCACGGATTTCGGTGCGACGGATGTCGAGGCCGTAATGTGAAACGGGGATGCCGCGCAATTTGATGTCACAAGCCGCAACGCCCTGCCGTCCTTCCGCCCCCGGAACCCAAATCCCGCCGGCGCGTTTGTTTCCGCCCATCCGATGCGCAGGGACGCCCGCCGATGCTCGATGCAATTTTCCGCGTGGACTGGGCGGCGATGTTCGTGCCCACGCATTCGATCGCGGAAATGGTGATCCGCGGTACGCTGATGTATCTCGGGATGTTTCTGATCTTCCGCTTCGTCTGGGGGCGGCAATCGTCCTCGATCGCCATTGCCGATCTGCTGGTCATCGTCATCATCGCCGATGCCGCGCAAAATGCCTTCGCGAAGGAATACCAGTCGCTCCCGGAAGGCGTGGCTTTGGTGCTCACCATCATCTTCTGGAATTTCACGCTCGACTGGCTCGCCTATCACAACAAGACGATTGCCTGGCTGTGCAGTCCGCCGCCGCTCGCGCTCGTAAAGGACGGGCGGATGCTGCGCCGGAATATGCAGAAGGAACTGATCACCGCGGACGAATTGATGAGCCAGGCGCGTCAGCAGGGCATTGGCGCGCTCGCCGAGGTCAAGTCGGCCTGTCTCGAAGGCAATGGCGAGATCAGCTTTGTGAAGCACGAATCCGGGTCCGATCAGGGCGGGCAGTCGCGCCGCAAGGACATTGCCTAGGAAAGGACTTCGCCCAGGATCGGCGTAGCTGTTACGCGTGATTTTCAATTGGGCAGGTCGATAAGAAAATAATCCTTGACAGCGCGACGCTGCCCGGATAGTGGTTGCGCATCCTCCACAACTCAATCTACCGCAAGGCGCGCGATGCCACGCCGCCGCCGCCGCGCGGTTAACATCCGGTTTGCGGGCGCGGGCGCCAACCACCGGAATTTTTTTGTAGTTTCGCAAAGGATTTCTCAATCGGTTGCTGGGATGGTGTACGCGACGCGACGCAACGCGCAAGCCTGATCGCCAGCACGGGAGCACGCTCATGCAGGCCGAATCCGATATGGCAGAGGACCGGCGCCTCGCCGCCCTTGCCACCTTCGACATTCTCGATACGCCTCCCGAGGAGGCATTCGACCGCGTGACGCGCCTGACCGCGCGGTTGTTCGACGTGCCCATGTCGGTGGTCACGTTTCTGGATGGCCACCGGCAATGGTTCAAGTCGCGGCAGGGCCTCGAAGCCTGCGAGACCCCGAAGGGTCCGGCCTTCTGCAATATCGCGGTGCGGACCGATGCGCCGCTGATCGTCGAGGACACGCTCTCCGATGCGCGTTTCCGCGACAATCCCTTCGTGACCGGCGCGCCCTATCTGCGCTTCTATGCAGGGATGCAATTGCGAATTGCCGACGGCACCGCCATCGGCACGCTCTGCGCCATGGATATCAAGCCGCGCAGCTTCGGCGCGGCCGATATCAGCGCTCTGTCCGATCTCGCCGCCATCGTGATGGACGAACTGGAATTGCGCATGCTGCTGGCCCATGACGCGCTCACCGGCGCGCTGTCGCGGCGGGCCTTCCGGCAGGAGGCGGCGCGCACCTTCGCGCTCGCCCGGCGCCACAAGCATGACCTGAGCTGCGTCGTGTTCGACCTCGACCATTTCAAGGCGATCAACGACGAGCACGGGCATCACGTCGGCGATATCGTGCTGAAAGCCTGTATCGACACCTGCCGGCAGGAGTTGCGCCAGAGCGATCTGGTCGGGCGGCTCGGCGGCGAGGAATTCGCGATCCTGCTGCCGCATACGTCGGGCGAGGCGGCTTTGGCGGTGGCGCAGAAGCTCTGCACGCGCCTGGGCGAAATCCTGGTGCCCTGCGGCGGTGCGGAATTGTCCTTCTCGGCGAGCTTCGGCATCGCCGCGCTGTCGCCCGGCGACCGCGATATCGACGATGTGCTGAGCCACGCCGACGAGGCGCTGTATGCGGCCAAGGTCGCCGGCCGCAATACCTGCCAGCTATGGAAGCCGCAGGCGCCGGACATGAGCGGCATGCTGAGGCGGGTGTTCAAGGCCGGGCAGATCTCCTTCAATGCCGGCCATTCCACCATCGATTGCACGGTGCGCGGCCTCTCCGACAAGGGCGCAAGCCTCGATGTGGCGAGCAGCGCCGGCATTCCGCAGCGCTTCAAGTTGCAGATCGGGGCGGACAATTTCTCGCGCCTGTGCACCGTCGAAAGCGTCAAGGATCGACAGTTGCAGGTGCAGTTCGCGTAAAGAAACCGCTGCCCGGCGTGAACCGGGCAGCGGGCCTGTTCCTGAGATGTTTTAATCGATGATGTCGACCACCTCATAGCCATCCGGATCGACCACGAGAACGCGGTCGTCGCGCACCACATAGCGATAGGCACGGATTTCCGGAATATCGGTCACGAGTTCATCGGGGAATTCGCAGATCTCCACCGTACGGGGCAGCGGAATGCCGATCGAGAAATCAAGCCGCTGCTCGTAACGGCAGACCTGCCGCTCCATCACGTAATTGCGGATCTCGACGCGGCGATCCTGCGGCACGCTGAAGCTGCCGCTGCGCGCGCCTGTGGTGGCCGCACGCGCCTGGCGTGCGCCCGAACGCGGAAGGGTGGCCACGATCTCGCGCCGCTGCGGATGCAGGATCACGATTTCCTCGTCCACCACCACGAATTTATGGCCGCGGAAACGCGGATAGATCGTGACGACATCGGCGGGGACATCATAGACGCGCACATCGGCCGGCACGCGGGCGCCGATCGACACCGAGACGCGGCTGCGCGAGACCGGCGCGACATTGACGCGGTCGATGGTCGTCGAGAAGCTCGCCGAGACGCGGCTGCGATCGCGCTCGGAGATGCGCACTTCGGTGTCGCTGCCGCGCTCGCGCCGGGCCTCGTCGCGGTTGCGATCGTCGCTGCGCCTGCGCTCGGTCTCCGTCGTCGTGCGCTCACGCTCGGTGGAGGAGGCGCGATTGCGGTCGCCGTCGCGATCGCGATCGGATGTGCGGCGGTCCTGACGCTGCTCGCGTTTCTGCTGCGCGGCATCATCGCGCGAACGGGTCGCGTCATCGTCCTGCTTCTGGCTGCGTGCGCGATCCTGACGGCGTTCGCGGTCGCCATCATTGTCGCGCGCACGGCGTTCGTTACGCTTCTCCTCGCCGCCCGCCTTTCGATCCTTGCGGTCCTCGGCATTGCGGCTGGGCGAGGCCGGCTCGGCGGCTTGCTTCGCAGCCGGAGACGGCGTGCCATCGCGCGATTGCGCGCCGCGATCGCGTGGGGTTGCTGCATTGCTGGAGGGCGCGCGTTCGGGACGTGCGGACGGAGCAGACCGCTCACCACCGCGTTCTCCGCGCGCTTCCGGTGCCTGCTGCGCTTGCGGCGCAGCATTCTCGCTTTGCGCGGGGGCCGGCTGCCCGGCCACCAGCAAGGCGGCCATGGCGACCGATGACAACACGGCAAGTTTTTTCAAGGCAAGTTTCTTCATCGTTCAATCCTCCTGAAAAGAAATTTCGCACTTCAAACTTCAAGACGACGAGACGTTCCCGTACGTTTCAAAAACTACGGCAAATCCGAACGTACATTCATGGAACAGGGATTTTTGGATGCGAAGCCGTCCTGCAAACGCGTAACGGTTGCGCAAGAGGCTGAAAAATTCACCGGCTCAGGCGATGCCGCGGAACTACGGCCGCAATGCAGTGTTGCGGCGGGCGAGGGGAGAATAAACGGAGGAAAGAAAATGAACCGTATGTCTCTTGCCTGTGCCGCGCTTCTGCTGGGAACGAGCTTCGCCGTCGCGCAGACGACCGAGTTCTATATCGTGCAGGATGTGAAGACGAAGCGTTGCCGCATCGTCGAACAGAAGCCGACAACAACAACGGAAGTCACGGTGGTCGGCAACACCGTCTACAAGACCCGCACCGAAGCGGAAGCGGGCGTCAAGAAGGTCGAGGTCTGCTCGACGAACTAACCAGAAGGCCGGCCCGTCGAGGAGGGAAGTCATGCAACGCCCTACGGGCTTTCCTCCTCGCTTGCCGGCTCGATGCCCTCGCTGCGCCGCGGCCGTCCGCCATATGGGAAAGGCACATTCGCACAGCACATGGCTGCAAACCGGGTGGCTTCGCTTTGCTGGCTTGCGCGCGCCGGGGCTTCGCGCCATGACACGGCATGAGCAAGCCGCCGAGAGCCCAGAAAACGCCGGGTGAGAAACCGCGCCGCGAACCGAAATCCGTGAGCAGGGCGCAAAGCGCCGGCGAGCCGGCCACGCTCAGCCATGCGGAGGCGCGCACCGTCATCATCGGCCTGATGCTGACGATGTTTCTGGGCGCGCTCGACCAGACCATTGTCGCCACAGCGCTGCCGACCATGGGCCGCGCCTTCCAGGATGTGGAGAACCTGTCCTGGGTGGTGACGAGCTATCTGCTCACTGCCACCGTCTCCACACCGCTCTTCGGCAAGCTGTCGGATATCTATGGCCGCCGGCTGGTGATGCTGACCGGTATCGCCATTTTCATCATCGGGTCGGTCGCCTGCGCACTGGCTCCGTCCATGCTGGCGCTGATCCTGGCGCGTGCCCTGCAGGGGATCGGCGGCGGCGGGCTGATGTCGCTCACGCAAACCATTATCGCCGATATTGTTACGCCGCGCGAACGCGGCCGCTATCAGGGCTATATCGGCGCCGTCTTCGCCTCGTCCTCGATCGGCGGTCCGGTGCTGGGCGGCGTGCTGACCGAGCATGTGCATTGGTCGCTGATCTTCTGGATCAACCTGCCGCTCGGACTGATCGCGCTGGCCATGACCTCCAATGTGCTGCGCCGCGTGCCGGTGCAGAACCGCAAGCATGCGCTCGACTGGCCGGGCGCGGCGCTGATGATGGCGGCGGCGATCTCACTTCTTCTTGCGCTGAGCTGGGGCGGCGTCAGATTCCCATGGCTCAGTGTGCCGATCATCGCGCTGGTGATCGGATCGGCGCTGTTATGGGCGGCGTTTTCGTGGCGGCTGATGCATGCCGGCGAGCCGTTCCTGCCGGTGAACGTGCTTGCCAATCCGATCGTGCGCTGCGCGACCCTGGCCGGCACCGCCTGCATGGGCACGCTGGTGGGGCTGACGATTTTCGTGCCGCTCTATTTCGAGACCATCATCCATCTCTCGGCCAGCCAGTCGGGGCTGGCGCTGATTCCGCTGATGGGCGCTACCGTGGTGTCGTCCACCCTCAGCGGCCGGCTGATGGTGGTGGTCGATCACTACAAGCGTATGGCGCTGGGCGGCATCCTGCTCGCGATCCTGGCACTGGGTGCCTTGTCGATCTGGCCGGTGGGGCTGCCGATCTACGGCACCATGGCGCTGCTGAGCGTGGTCGGCTTCGGCATCGGCGCGGTGTTTCCGATCGCCACCGTGGCGATGCAGAATGCGGTCTCGCGCGGGCATATGGGCATCGCCACCGGCGCGATGAATTTCTTCCGCTCGCTCGGCGCGGCTTTGGTGGTGGCGCTGTTCGGCGCCATCGTGCTGGGCGGCATCGGTGCGTCGGGCGGCATCTCGGTGGAGGCACTGGCGCGCACGGCATCGGAGCCGGCGCTCGCCTATGCGTTCAGGTTTGTGTTTCTGGCGGCGATGCTGGTCCTGTGCTTCGGGCTCGCCTTCCTGATCGCGATGGAAGAAAAGCCACTGCGGGGTCCGGCGAAAACGCCGCCCGGTCCGGATGCACCGGCCGCGCCGGTGCAGGACAAGAGGGATATCTGAGAACGAGAGTAGGGCGGGATGCGCCGATCAGCGTCGCTTGCGTGACTTGACAGGGACCGGCTTCGGCGCCGGGCCGAACAGAAAGTCGATCAGCTTTTCGATCAGCGTGCGGCTGAAGGCGCGCAGATTGCAGAGCGTATCGGTTGCATTGGGGCGGGGTCGCAAACCTGATGTCATATCTGTCTCCGTCGGACGATTGCGGCCGTCCGCGGCCATTTAACCATGCAACGACAAATCGGCATTCCAACATTCGGTTCCACAATTGTCAGCATAGCAACGAAAGATTACTTGGCGGGTAAGACTTTTGTTTCAAATGCGCGTGTTTTTGAAGCGTTTCCGGTGAGGGAGGCGGGTGGCGCTGAAAGTTGCCGTGCCCAATTCTGCATCAATCGCGATGGAAGGGGTTCGAATCGCGGTTCATGCGGTGCGCGGGCCGCGTATAGCCGAGCGCCTGGTTTCGCTGGGTGGGCCGTGTCTGCCGCTGTCCGACGGCGTCGTCGATGGCGTCGAGCGCCTGCCGGCCGGAATGGCGCGCGGTCGTGGGGCGGCTGGCATTCGCCGCGGCACGCGCCTGTTCGGCAATCCCGCGCGGGCTGTAGTCATAGGTCGGGGTCGCCACGATCCAGACCGGGCGGCGTTCGTTTGTGGTGGGATCGGCGGTGGATTGCGGATCGGGTGCCGTGCCGTCGCCGTTGAAGGTGCCTTTTTCCAACTCACTCGACGCGCGTCCGTCAGTGCTCGCTTCCGTTTGCGCGCTCGCTTCCGTTTGCGCGTCACCGTTGCGGACCAGGACGCCGCTTGCCGGACCGTCCGACATGGCGAGCGCAAGAAACATGACAATGGTGCCGCCGAGAAGGATGGCGA
>JAEVZN010000489.1 GCA_023392205.1 Pseudomonadota bacterium | reverse complement strand
TCCGACATTGCCTGCGCGATCAACGATCTGTTCGACCGGCATGGGCCGATGCCGATGACCGCCGACATGGGCGATTGCCTGTTCGTGGCGATGGAGATCGAGAATGCCGCCCTTGCGGCGCCGGGCTATTACGCCGGCATGGGTTTCGGCGTGCCGGCTGGCATCGGCGTGGCGGCAGCCACCGGGCAGCGGCCGCTCATCCTGGTCGGCGACGGCGCCTTCCAGATGACCGGCTGGGAACTTGGCAATTGCCGCCGCTATGGCCTGGCGCCGATCGTGCTGGTGCTCAACAATACCAGCTGGGAAATGCTGCGCGTGTTCCAGCCGGAATCGCAATTCAACAATCTCGACGACTGGCATTTTGCGGACGTTGCGCCGTCCATGGGCGGACATGGCGTGCGGGTGACGACGCGGCGCGAACTTGTTGCCGCGCTTGAGGACGCGATGGCGTGCACCGACCGCTTCTCGCTTGTCGAGGTCATGTTGCCGCGCGGACAGACATCCGACACGCTCGCGCGCTTCGTCGCGGGCTTCAAGGCAGCAAGAGAGCGGACAGCGAAGGGGTGAGGCGGGTTGTTCCGCATTGGCGCATGTCATTGGCGCCACCTATATGAACTGAATTCAAACCCACACAGCCCTGATCCCGTCGATCACGAATTGTACGGCGAGCGCGGCCAGCACGACGCCCAGCAGCCGCTCGAGCACCACATTGCCGGTGACGCCGATCAGCCTTGTCAGCTTCTCGCCCAGCAGGAAGGCGCCAAGACAGGCGGCCATGACTAGCGCCGATACGCCGATCAGTACGCTCTGGCGTACGAGATCGCCCTCGGCGCGGCCGGCCAGCAGGATCGCGGCCGTGATCGCGCCGGGTCCCGCCATCAGCGGGATGGCCAGCGGGAAGGCGGCGATGTTGCGCACCTGCTCGTCGATGGCGGCTTCCGCCTGCCGCGCCAGCCGCTCGGTGCGCACGCCAAACACCATTTCCGAGGCGATGGAGAACAGCAGGAGCCCGCCGGCAATCCGGAAGGCGGGCAAGCCGATGCCGAGCTGGCGCAACAGCCAGTCGCCGATCAGCGCCGCGCCGCACAGGATCGCAAACGCAATCAGGCTTGCCCGCAACGCCACCTGCCGACGGGCGGAGGCCGGCAAACCCTGCGTCAAGGAGACGAAAATCGGCACCAGCCCGAGCGGATCGACGACCACGAACAGCGTCACCAGGGCCGAAATGGTAAAGTCCGCGAGCATGACCGGAGCCTGTCCCGCGACGCCAAAAATGGCAAGGCCGGGGCGGTTGCGCGGCACCGCAGAAACCGAGTTCTAAGCCACTGTAATTATTAACAAAATTGCGGCGTTCCGAGCGCGAAAGTATTGGCCTTGGCTGACTGAATCGGCTAAGCAGCGGCAACTCGCTTGCCGTGGAAAACACCCTTGTCTGACGCCGACCAGCCCACATCCGGTGGCGCTATGCCTCCGGATATTCGCCCCGTGTCCATCACGGAGGAAATGAAGCGCTCGTATCTCGATTACGCGATGAGCGTGATCGTGTCGCGTGCGCTGCCGGATGCGCGCGACGGCCTCAAGCCCGTGCATCGGCGCATCCTCTTTTCGATGCACGAACAGGGGCACACGCCCGACAAGAAATACGTGAAATCGGCGCGCATCGTCGGCGACGTGATGGGTAAATATCACCCGCATGGCGACCAGTCGATCTACGACGCGCTGGTCCGCATGGCGCAGGATTTCTCCATGCGCGTCATGCTGATCGATGGGCAGGGCAATTTCGGCTCCGTCGACGGCGATCCGCCCGCGGCCATGCGCTATACGGAATCGCGGCTTGCCAAGCCGGCCATGTCGCTTCTGGCCGACATCGACAGCGACACCGTCGATTTCCAGGCCAATTACGACGGCAACGAAAAAGAGCCGGTGGTCCTTCCGGCGCGATTTCCCAATCTGCTGGTCAATGGCGCCGGCGGCATCGCCGTCGGCATGGCGACCAATATCCCGCCGCATAATCTCGGCGAGGTGATCGATGCCTGCGTCGCCATGATCGACAATCCGGCCATCTCCATCGATGATCTCAACGCCATCATCCCCGGTCCGGATTTCCCGACCGGCGGCGTGATTCGCGGCCGCGGCGGCATCCGCAATGCCTATCATACCGGCCGCGGCTCGGTCGTGATGCGCGGCAAGGTCGAGATCGAGACGATCCGCAAGGAGCGCGAGGCCATTGTCGTCACCGAGATCCCGTATCAGGTGAACAAGGCGACCATGGTCGAGCGCATCGCCGAACTGGTGCGCGAGAAGAAAATCGAGGGTGTCTCCGATCTGCGCGACGAGTCGAGCCGCGAGGGTTATCGAGTCGTCGTCGAACTTAAGCGCGAGGCCATCCCCGAGGTGGTGCTTAACCAGCTTTATCGCTACACGCCGCTGCAGACCTCGTTCGGCTGCAACATGGTGGCGCTGGATGGCGGCCGTCCTCTGGTGATGAACCTGAAGGACCTGCTGCATTCCTTTATCGCCTTCCGCGAAGAGGTGGTGTCGCGGCGCACCAAATTCCTGCTCACCAAGGCCCGTGACCGCGCGCATGTGTTGGTCGGACTTGCGATCGCGGTTGCCAATATCGACGAGATCATCCGGCTCATTCGCGCTTCAAGGGACGCCAACGAGGCACGCGAGGCGTTGGTATCCCGCGACTGGCCGGCACGCGATGTCGAGGCCATGATCCTGCTGATCGACGATCCGCGCCACCGCATCAACGAGGACGGCACCTACAAGCTGTCCGAGACGCAGGCGCGGGCCATTCTCGATCTGCGCCTGCAACGGCTGACCGCGCTCGGCGTCGAGGAAATCCAGGCCGAACTCGACAAGCTCGCCGCCGAGATCGCCAATTACCTCGACATCCTGCGCTCGCGCGCGCGCATCCAGACCATCGTCAAGGAAGAGCTGGCGCAGGTGCGTGCGGATTTCGCCACGCCACGCCGCACCGAGATCGTCGAGCAGATGGACGAGGTGGTCGAGGAAGACCTCATCCACCGCGAGGACATGGTCATCACGGTCTCGCACCAAGGCTATATCAAGCGCGTGCCACTCTCCACCTACCGGGCACAGCGCCGCGGCGGCAAGGGCCGCGCCGGCATGCAGACGCGCGAGGAGGATTTCGTCGCCCGCCTGTTCGTCGCGTCAACGCATACGCCCGTTCTTTATTTCTCCTCGCTCGGCCGTGTCTACAAGCTGAAGGTCTGGAAGCTGCCGGTGGCGGCGCCGCAGGCGCGCGGCAAGGCGATGATCAACATCCTGCCGCTGCAGCAGGGCGAACGCATCACCACCATCATGCCGCTGCCCGAGGACGAGGCGTCCTGGGCCGAACTCGACGTGATGTTCGCGACCACGAGCGGCACGGTCCGGCGCAACAAGCTGTCCGACTTCTCGGACGTGCGCCCCTCCGGCATCATCGCGATGAAGCTCGATGACGGCGAGTCGATCGTCGATGTGCAGATCTGCACCGAGAAGGATGACGTGCTGCTGACTGCGGCGCAGGGCCAATGCATCCGTTTCCCGGTCCCTGATGTGCGGGTCTTTGCGGGCCGCACCTCGCGCGGAGTGCGCGGCATCGCCATGGCGCAATCCGACGAGGTGATCTCCATGTCTATCCTGCGCCACATGGAGGCGTCACCGGCCGAGCGGTCGGCCTATCTGAAGCAGTCCGGCGCCATCCGGCGCGCCGCCACCGGCGACGATGCCGAACCCGTGGACAGCGTGGTCGATGCCGAGGACACGGGCACCGCCGTGCTGCTGTCGCCGGAGCGCTATGCGGAGATGGGAGCGGCCGAGCAATTTGTTCTGACCGTGACCGCGTTCGGTTACGGAAAGCTGTCGTCGTCCTATGAATTCCGGATTTCCGGACGCGGCGGAAAGGGCATCCGTGCGACCGATATCGACAAGCTGTCGGAAATCGGCCGGCTGGTCGCGGCCTTTCCCGTCGATCACGACGACCAGATCATGCTGGTCAGCAATCGTGGTCAGCTCATCCGTGTGCCGGTCGAGGGGATCCGCATCACCAGCCGCGCGTCGAAGGGCGTTCGCGTATTCTCGACCGGTGAGGACGAGCGGGTGGTGTCGGTCGAACGTCTTTCCGATGACAGCGAGGAGGTCCCGAACGGGGCCTGATCAGCGCACGGTGCGGCGAATGAAATCGCCGGCATCAAGATGGAGCCGCAGGTCTTCGGTCGACATTGTCCAGGTCGTCGCTGCATCGGTTGCGGCCCGATCGCCGAGCACATCGGCGACAATCGGATGCGGCGTCTCGACGATTGTCATTGCGGACAGGATCACCGGACGCTACCGCGCCGCGGCTTCGTCTGCATCTTGATCTTCTCCGATGCGGTCTGTGGTCACGATTCGCACCGCAGCGGCACGGCCGGCATTGCGCGAACCGTCTCGCAGGCATTGACTGTCGTAATAGGGCCAGCTGCGCAGCTCACACGAAACTGAAATATCCAGGTCGGACTTCGCGCCGGGTGCGCTCGCCTGCACGAAAGCGGGCAGGGCCATCAATGCGGCCGCTGCAAAGCCGGCCAGTGCCGCCATTGTCGATACGGTCCGAAGCATGGTTTGTCCCCTGTGCTTATATCGCAAAGTAAATGGTGCGGCGTCTGCTGCTTCCCGCCTGTTAGACGCGCAAGCCCCCGTTTCGGTTCGGTCAAGGGAAATATTTGTTATGTCGCAGGAACTTAAGCTGCAGCCCGGAATTGATGACCTTGCGGCCCGCGCAGACCCGGGCTAGACCGGCAACCATGCCGCGCATCGCCCTCTATGCCGGGTCGTTCGACCCCATCACCAACGGCCATCTCGACGTCGTCCGCCAGGCCATGCGCATCTGCGACCGGCTGGTGCTGGCGATCGGCGTGCATCCCGGCAAGACCCCGCTGTTTGCGGCGCGGGAGCGTATGGACATGCTGGAAGAATGCTGCGGGGCGCTCGCCCAAGAGAGCGGATGCAGCCTCGGCTATTTCACGTTCGACGATCTTGTGGTGCGGGCGGCGCAGCGAGAGGGCGCGACCATCCTCATCCGTGGCCTGCGCGACGGCAGCGATTTCGATTACGAAATGCAGATGGCTGGGATGAACGGCGTCATGGTCCCCGAAGTTACAACTGTTTTCCTGCCGGCTTCTCCGGAGACCCGCCCGATCACCGCCACACTCGTGCGCCAGATCGCCAAGATGGGCGGCGACGTTTCGGCTTTCGTGCCGGCGCCGGTCGCGGCCCGGCTCAGGGCAAAATTCTCAAGCTGACGCTCACGCGACATTTTCAGGGAGCCATCATGATCCGTAACCTTGTCGTTGCGCTGGCGTTCGCCGCCGCCGGTCTCTTCGCCGCCGCGCCCGCCACCGCACAGACCGATCCGCAGAATACGCTGGTGCTCGAAACCACGCAGGGGCCGGTGGTGATCCGCCTGCGCAACGACGTGGCGCCGCGGCATGCCGAACGCCTGAAGCAATTGGCGCGCGACGGCTTCTATAACAACGCGCCGTTTCACCGGGTGATTGCGGGCTTCATGGCGCAGACCGGCGACGGCGATCGCGGCGACGGGCGGGGCAAGTCGAAATATCCGGACCTCAAGCAGGAATTCTCGCAGGTGCCGTTCCGGCGCGGCATTGTCGGCATGGCGCGTGGCGGTCATAGCGTCGATTCCGCAAACTGCCAGTTCTTCATCACCTATGCCGATGCACCGCATCTGAACGGTCAATACACGGTCGTGGGTGAAGTCGTGTGCGGCATGGAGATCGTCGACAAGCTCAAGAAGGGCGAACCGGTGCGCGATCCCGACCGCATCACCCGCGCCTTCGTGCAGGCTGACAACAAGAAATAACCGATCCGCAACAACCAACTCGAAACAGCCAGAGAGGACAGACAATGGCGACAGATCCCGAAAACACATTGAAGCTCGAAACCACACAGGGCGATGTCGTCATTGCGATGCGGCCGGATCTTGCGCCCAATCATGTCGCGCGCATCAAGGAGCTGGTGCGGGAAGGCTTCTATGACGGGATCGTCTTCCATCGCGTCATTGATGGCTTCATGGCGCAGACCGGCTGCCC
>JAEVZN010000472.1 GCA_023392205.1 Pseudomonadota bacterium | reverse complement strand
GACCTGAACCTGTCATAAGCCTGCCATTGCCTGGGCCGATGCGGTTGCCACATCGCCGAAAAACACCTCGCCAGCGGACACCGTCCGGCAGCGGCCGTCGGGCAGATCGAGAACAAGATGCCCCTCTCCGTCCAGCGTGCGGAAGATCCCGCGCTCCTCACGGCCGCCCTCCGATACGGAAACTGGCTGCCCGATACCGGCCGCATGCGCGAGCCAATCCTGCCGGATCTGCGCAAAGCCGTTGCCGTCATCCCAGCGCCGGTAGATCTCCACCCATATATCGGTCAGTTGCGCCAGCATCGCCGCACGCGAGACCTGAATACTCCACTCCGCCATCGAGGTTGCATTGATACCCGGACCTTGCGGCGCCACGCCGATATTGATGCCGAAACCAATGATCATCGCGGTGGCGTCACCGCGATCGTGCGATTCCAGCAGAAGGCCTGCCAGCTTCTTTCCGCCGGCCTGCACATCGTTCGGCCATTTCAGTGACAGCGGCATCTCTGGCGCTAGCGTATGCGCGGCCCGCAGCACCGTCAGCGAAGCCACAAAACCCAGCGTAGCCGCAGTTGCAATCGTGAAGCGTCCGCAGATCAACAACGTGGCTGCTAGATTTTCGCGGTGCGAGCTCCATTCCCGCCCCCGGCGGCCGCGACCGGCGGTCTGTTCGCTTGCAACGATCCAGAGCGGCCCGGCTTCGCCCTTCCTGAGAAGTCGCATCGCCTCGGTGTTGGTCGAATCGACCCGATCGTAGACCGCGAGCCGGTATCCGTCCCGGGTTGCTTGCGGCCCAAGCGCGAGCGCCGTCATTCAGAAGAGAGACTTGGCCGCAACCGATGCCGCGTTGAGCAACGGTCCGGGATAAACGAAGAACAGAAGATTGAACAAGCCGGTGACGCCGAGAACCAGAACCTGCTCGCCGGGCATCGGCTCGAAGCTTTTGTGCGGCTCGTCGAAATACATAATCTTGATGATGGCGAGATAGTAATAGGCGCCGACCACGCTGGTCAGGACACCGATCACCGCCAGCCCATACAGACCGGCCTCGATGGCTGCGAGAAAGACGTAGAACTTCGCGAAGAAGCCCGCAAGCGGCGGAATGCCGGCCAGCGAGAACAGGAGCATCGCAAAGAAGAACGCCATCAGCGGCGACGTGCGCGCAAGGCCCGCAAGATCGGAAATGTTTTCGACCATACCGCCCCGCCGCTTCATAGACAGCACACATGCGAATGTGCCGAGTGTCATGACGACGTAGATCGCTACATAGATCAGCACGCCCTGCACGCCAGCGGCCGTGCCTGCAGCAAGGCCGACCAGCGCAAAGCCCATATGCCCGATCGAGGAATAGGCCAGCAGCCGCTTGATGTTGGTCTGGCCGATTGCGGCAAAGGAGCCGAGCGCCATGGATGCAATGGCCACGAATACCAGAATCTGCTGCCACTGATCGAGCACGGTTGGAAAGGCGGTCATGGTCGCGCGCACGAAGATCGCCATCGCCGCCACCTTGGGCGCGGCCGCAAAAAACGCCGTGACCGGCGTCGGCGCGCCTTCGTAGACGTCCGGCGTCCACATGTGGAACGGCACCGCCGACACCTTGAAGCACAGTCCTGCCAGCACGAACACGAGCCCGAAAGTCAGACTGAGGCCGCCCTGCGGTGCCGCCTGCGCAATGCCTGCAAACGTGATGCTGCCGGTCGATCCGTAAATGAGCGATGCGCCATAAAGCAGCATGCCCGACGACAAGGCACCGAGAACGAAATACTTCAGCCCCGCTTCGGTCGATCTCGCGGAATCGCGGTCGATGGCCGCGATCACATAAAGCGACAGGCTCATCAATTCGAGACCGAGATAGAGAGCTATCAAATCGGTCGCGGATATCAGCATTCCCATGCCGACAGCCGACAGAAGCATCAACACGGGATACTCGAACTTCTGCATCCCGACCTGTTTGGCATAGTCGAACGACATCAGGATCGCAGCCGCAGTGCCGCCGAAGGCAAGAACCTTGAGAAAGCGGGCAAAGTCGTCGACCACGAAACTGCCGTTGAAGGTTTCAAGCCGTCCACCCGGCAGCAGCACGACAATTGCACCGGCCAGGATCAGCAGGCCAATGGCTCCCGCGTTCACGACAGAATCCGCACGGCGACCGCCGAACGCGCCCACCATCAGCAGCACCATCGCGCCCGCAGCCAGCACGATCTCCGGCAGGGCGGGCAGCAGATCTGGAACGGGAATGGCGGGGTTCATCTGATTTCGCCTGGCTGAGGTCCGGCCATCGCGGCAGCCTTCTGCGCACCGATGGCCTGCTGATAATTGGCGACCAATGCGTCGACCGATGCCGACGACATATCGAGGACTGGTTTGGGATAAAAGCCAAAGAGAATCGTCAGAACGACTAGCGGCGCAAAAATGAACATCTCCCGGTAATTCAGATCCTGGATATTCATCAGCTTGGGCTTGTCGAGCTTGCCGAAAATCATTTTGCGGTACAGCCACAGGGCGTAGGCGGCGGACAGGATCACACCTATGGTCGCCAGTGTCGCGACGGTCGGATTGACCCTGAAGGTCCCGATCAGCGTCAGGAATTCGCCGACAAAGCCCGATGTGCCCGGCAAGCCGACATTGGCCATCGTGAAGAGCATGAAGACCGCCGCATAGAGCGGCATACGCTCGACGAGTCCGCCATAGGCTGCAATCTCACGGGTATGAATGCGATCGTAAACCACCCCCACGCACAGGAAG
>JAEVZN010000457.1 GCA_023392205.1 Pseudomonadota bacterium | reverse complement strand
GGACAGGAGAGTTCGGGCTGATCTACCCCTCCGGCCACTCCGCCTTGCCGGCATGAGTCACCGCGCCCTTGTCGGCCTGGCCGACAAGAGCCGCGTATTTCGCAAGCAAACCGGCGGCGTGACGCGGCGGCGGTGAGCGCCATTCCGCCTTTCGGCGCGCCATTTCGGTCGCGTCCATCAGCACATCCAGAGTTCGCGCCTGGCCGTCGATGCGGATACGGTCGCCGTTCCGCACGAAAGCCAGCGGCCCGCCCGCGGCGGCCTCCGGCGCGACATGGCCGATGCACATGCCGCGCGTGGCGCCGGAGAAGCGCCCGTCGGTGAGCAGTGCGACCTTCTCGCCCATCTGCTGGCCGTAGATCAGCGCCGTCGTGCCGAGCATCTCGCGCGTGCCCGGTCCGCCCTTCGGCCCCTCATAGCGGATGATGAGCACGTCGCCTTCCTTGTAGTCGCGCTTGCGCACGGCCTGCGTGCAGGCATCCTCGCCGTCGAACACACGGGCGGTTCCTTCGAAGACCAGCGATTTCAGTCCGGCGACTTTCAGAAGCGCCCCGTCGGGAGCGAGATTTCCTTTCAGCACCGCAAGTCCGCCATCCGGGCGGATGGCATCCTGCGCGCGCCGCACGACCTGTCCGTCGGCATCGGGAGCTTCTGCATGTTCTTCGGCCAGCGTGCGTCCGGTCACAGTGAGCACATCGCCGTGCAGATGTCCGGAGCGGATCAGTTCGCGGATGATGATGGCAACGCCGCCGATATCGTGCACGTCCTTGGCGAGGAACCGCCCGCCCGGCCGCAAATCGCCGATGAGCGGCGTGCGCGCGAAGACGGCTTCCACATCGTCGAGCGTGAAGGCGATGCCGGCCTCGTTGGCGATGGCCGGCAGATGCAAGGCGGCGTTGGTCGAACCGCCGGTCGCGGCGACGATGGCGCAGCCATTCTCGATCGACTTGCGGGTGACCAGATCGCGCGGCAGCGGACCGCCGCGCTTGAGGATCTCCATGACCAGCGCACCTGCGCGCTGCGCGATCACCTGCCTCTGCGCATAAACGCCGGGCACCATCGCCGAATTCGGCACGGTGAGGCCGAGCACTTCCGATACCATCGCCATGGTGTTGGCGGTGAACTGCCCGGCACAGGCACCGAGCACAGGGATTGCGGCGCGTTCGAGTTCTTTCAGGGAGGCCTCGGTCATCTGCCCCGTCTGCACTGCGCCGACGGCTTCATAGCTGTCCAACACCGTCACCTCGCGCCCGCCGAAGCGGCCGGGCAGGGCGGCGCCGCCATAGACGAAGACAGAGGGAACATTGCAGCGGATCATCCCCATCATCGCGCCGGGCAAGGTCTTGTCGCAGCCGCCAAAGGCGACAAGGCCGTCATAAGCATGGCCCTGCACCACGGCCTCGATGGAATCGGCAATGACTTCGCGGCTAACGAGGGAGAACTTCATGCCCTCATGATTCATGCCGATGCCATCCGACACCGAAATGGTGGTGAATTCGCGCGGGGTGCCGCCTGCGGCCTCGATTCCGATCTTGGCGGACTCCACCTGCGGCCCATGCGTCATGTTGCAGGGCGTGGTCTCTCCCTTCATCGAAACGACGCCGATCATCGGCTTTTCGATGGCCGCATCGTCGAGCCCCATTGCCCGCATAAAGGCGCGATGCGGCGTCCGGTCCAGACCGTCGCGCGTGATGGACGAGCGCAGGCGCATTCCGTCAGTCTCCCTGGTGATCCTGTTTGGGGTCGCGGTCGCGATGCCAGCCGACGGTCGCATCCGGTTTGGAATCGACCGACGCAAAATAGGGTTTGATGTCGAGCAGCGGCGTGTTGTCGAGACAGTCGATATTGCGCACCGACAGAGTATTGCCGTCGCGGCCGATCAGCGTGACCACGCTGAGCGCGATCGGGTTGGGCCGCACCGGCGAGCGCAATGCGAATGTGCCGCGCCCCTCCCCGTAATGCCGCGGCACCTGCACCATGATGTCGCGGCGCGCCCGGTCCATCCAGTAGAGCAGGATGAGATGCGTGCAGGTGTCCACCTTGTCGAGCGCCGCCGCATAACGCCGGTCGATCTCGACGCTGCAGACGGCGTCTGATTCGGCCGCGTTCTTCGGGCAATCCTCCCGGCGCGTCCACGGCGTGCGAATGCGGCCGATGAAATACAGACCGGCATCGAACGCGGCCGGCAATTCGGTGGTGACCTCGCCCGGCCGGATATCGGGTGCGGGCGTTTCGCTTGACGTGGAACTCATGGCTTGCGTTTAGGGGAAATCGGGGGTCGGCGCCCTGCGCCGTGACGAGGGCCGGCGGGACGGCCGCCCGGACTTTTCCCCCATTCCGACAGGAAAAGTGAACGGATGCTCTTAAAGTGGGCTTGCGCCCAATGAATTACCGTATAAAGATATCTTTATATGGATTTTGAGCCCAAGCCGCGAGGCGCCCCCATGGTCGGTTCCCTGGCCTTCGAAACGATGCATCACGCGCTGCGGGCGGTGGCGGAGGGCACCCGGCTGCGGATTCTCGCGCTGCTTGGCGAGGCCGAACTCACGGTGTCCGATCTCACCGAAATCCTGCGCCAGTCGCAGCCGCGCATCTCCAGGCATCTGAAGCTGCTGGCGGAAGCCGGCCTGATCGAGCGCCATCGCGAGGGTGCCTGGGCGTTTTTCCGGATGGCCGATGGCGGCGACCGCGCTGCAATTGCGCGGCTGCTGGTGGAGCGGCTCGATCTCGACGACCCCGTCATCGCCCGCGACCGTGAACGT
>JAEVZN010000350.1 GCA_023392205.1 Pseudomonadota bacterium | reverse complement strand
GGCTTGCGATTCACGGATAACCCCCGAAGCGGCCGCGACCATACCAGACGATCCGACGCTGACGAAACCTCATGGCGAAATTACTGGCGCCGCAGCGATCCGGTCACACCCGGCCTTTTTCAAGGCGTTTCAACCATTTCCGCGCCTGCGCCCGTACATTGCGGGGGGCCGTCCCGCCATAGCTGGTGCGGCTTTGGACCGAGCGGTCGACCGACAGCACGCTGAAAACGTCGTCCGTGATGCCAGGCTCGACCGCCTGCATGGTGGCGAGCGGCACCCGGTGCAGCGCCAAACCGGACTTGGAAGCCTCCGCGACGATGGTGCCGGTGATGTGGTGCGCCCTTCGGAACGGAATATTGAGGCTGCGGACCAGCCAGTCGGCAAGATCGGTGGCGGTGGCATAGCCCTCGCCGGCCGCCTTTTTCATGCGCGGTGCATCCGCCTCGATATCGCGGACCATGCCGGTCATTGCGGCCAGGCAGAGGGACAGCGCGGCAAGCGCCTCCATCGCCCCTTCCTTGTCCTCCTGCATGTCCTTCTGATAGGCGAGCGGCAATCCCTTCATCACGATCAGGATGCCCTGCAAGGCGCCGATGATGCGCCCGGTCTTGGCGCGCACAAGTTCGGCCGCATCGGGATTGCGTTTCTGAGGCATGATCGAGGAGCCGGTGGTGAACTTGTCGGACAGCCGCATCAGGCCGGTCAGCGGCGACGTCCAGATCACGATCTCTTCGGCCAGACGCGACAGATGCACGGCGCAGATGCTGGCCGCCGCCAGCGTCTCCATGACGAAATCGCGATCGGAGACCGCATCGAGCGAATTTGCCGTCGGGCGGTCGAAGCCGAGCGCGCTGGCCGTGCGCTCGCGATCGATCGGAAACGACGTTCCCGCCAGCGCAGCCGAGCCCAGCGGAGATTCGTTCAGCCGCTTGCGTGCGTCGGCAAAGCGGCCGCGGTCGCGCTCGGTCATCTCCACGAAAGCCAGCAGATGGTGGCCGAATGTCACAGGCTGCGCGGTCTGCAGATGCGTCAATCCGGGCATCACGGTGCCGGCATGGTCGAGCGCCTTTTCCGCGAGCGCTGTCTGGAAGCCGGCCAGCGCCACATCGAGTGCGTCGATTGTGTCGCGCATCCAGAGCCGGAAATCGGTCGCGACCTGATCGTTGCGCGAGCGCGCCGTATGCAGCCGCCCGGCCGGATCGCCGACGATTTCCGCAAGGCGCGATTCCACATTCATATGCACGTCTTCCAGCGCGCGCTGGAACTGAAATGCGCCGCCCTCGATCTCTGACAAAATCGTGTCCAGCCCGGCGGCGATCTGGGTTGCATCCTGCGGCGTGATAATGCCTTGCTCCGCCAGCATGGCGGCGTGGGCCTTGCTTGCAGCGATGTCCTGGCGATACAGGTGCCGGTCGACATCGATGGAGGCGTTGATCGCTTCCATGATTGCATCGGGGCTCGACGCAAACCGCCCGCCCCACATCTTGTTGCTCATGACCGTAACCTGAAGTTTTTTGCCGATGACAAACGATCCCCGCCGCTTCGCGAAAAAACGCCTGCTCATCATGGTGGTGGGCGGGCTTGCCGGCGTCGCAGCGGGGCTGGCCGGGATATACGGGATGGGTGCCCTCGTGCGCAATGCGGCGGTGCCGGAAGTCTGCCGCCCGGCCGCGCAACTGGCCCAGAGCCTGACCCCGCTGGCCAGGGGCGAGGTGGCGGCTCTGGCGCCTGCCAAGACGCCGATCCAGGTCGCGGATCTGAGTTTCCGCGATGCCTCTGGCACCGAGCGCAGCATCGCGGATTTCAGCGACAAGACTGTGCTCCTCAATCTCTGGGCCACCTGGTGCGCCCCCTGCAAGAAGGAGATGCCCGCGCTCGACGAATTGCAGCAAGCGCTCGGCGGTGCGGATTTCGAGGTCGTGGCGGTCAATATCGACACCCGCGATCCGGACAAGCCCAAGGCCTGGCTGAGCGAGACCGGGATTTCGTCGCTGGCCTATTATGCCGATCCGTCCGCGCGCATCTTTCAGGTGCTGAAGGAACGCGGCCGCGCCTTTGGCATGCCGACCACATTGCTGATCGACAGCAAGGGCTGTGAAGTGGCGACGCTTGCTGGTCCCGCCGAATGGGCGAGCGAGGACGCACAGGCGTTCATCCGCAAGGCGCTCGGCCGCTAAACCGAAATATCGAGCTGGGTACCGATGCCGGCCGCATTATTGGCCGCGTTTGTCATTGTCTCCTGCGCCGCCTCGATGACCTTGAGGATCGACGCATCGGCCTGCATGTTCATGCGCATCATGGCAGCGGCCGCCGCCATCTGGACGCGTGCCTGCTGCATGCCGGCATAGCTCGTTGCGAGGCTGGTGACGTCCACAGCGCTACACCGTCACATCGACCTTGGCGATGCCGGTCTTAAGATCGACGACCGTACCGTCGGAATGCGTGATGGTGTTGGCCGCCAGATCGAGCTTCGCACCGCCGGTCAGCGTCAGCGGTTCGCCGAGGCTCAGAATCGAGCGCTTCGGCTCGCGAATGTATTCCTTTTCTGAAGCGGTGACCTTGGCCGCCTGTTCCTGCTTGGCCTTGGCGGTTTCCGCCATCCGTTGCATCGCTTTCCTGGCCGCGAGTTCTCCGATCGCATAGGCGGTGTCGTTTGCGGCGCCCTCCAGAACGGACAGCGTATTGGTCATGTTGGCCATGTACTTTTCCGTCGCAGCCTGACGCTTCGCGCGCCACGCCTGCATGCTCTTGTATGCAGACACGGGCTGGGTCCAGTTCATCTTCTTGATCTGGTAGCCGGACATGTTCCACTCCGGGCGCAAGGATCGCATGCGGCTGTTACGAAACAGCTAACGAAAGCCTAACGGCACCGGATACCGCCAAAAGAATCTCACATCGCCTGCACGTCGCACGTTGACTCGCGAATGCATGCGTCTATACTTAACCACATGGTTTACTATCGACACGATGCACTGGACCGGACCTTTGCCGCATTGGCGGACCCGACGCGGCGGGCGATCCTCGAGCGGCTGGCGGAGCAAGACGGCATGTCCGTCAGCGATCTGGCCAAGCCGTTCAAGATGTCGCTGCCGGCAATCATCAAGCATCTCGACGTGTTGTCGGATGCCAACCTGATCGCGCGGGAAAAATCCGGCCGCGTGGTGTCGTGCGAACTCACGGCCGCGCCGATGGAGGACGCCATGCTGTGGTTGAACCGCTACGCGCAGTTCTGGTCGCAGCAACTCGATCGCCTTGCCGCTTTTGTGGAGAACGACTCATGTCCCTCGCCCAACCCCGCGCCGACCAAAAGCCGAGCCTCACCCTCAAACGTCGTTTCAATGCCGCGGCGGAAAAAGTCTACGCCGCGTGGACCGACCCCGAAAAAATCGTGAAATGGTTCGGCCCGGATGCGGGTCCGGTGACGCGTGCCGAAATCGACCTGCGCGTCGGCGGCCGTTACACCATCGCCTTCGGCACCGAGGATGGCGAGAAGCATCAGGTCGGCGGCATCTATCGCGAGGTGGTGCCGAACGAGCGGCTGGTCTTCACCTGGGCCTGGCACACGATGCAGGAACGCGAGTCGCTCGTGACCATCACCGTCAAGCCTGATGGCGACGGATCGATCCTCACCCTGCTGCACGAGAAGTTCTTCGACCAAGCGGCACGCGACGGTCACATGCGCGGCTGGAGCGGTTCGCTCGACAAACTCGAAAAGCTGTTCGCCTGAACTGCATCAGCTACCACTGAGACAACAGAGACCTCGGGAGACCTTCCATGAAGCTCTATTATTTCGAAACGCCAAATCCGCGAAAAGCCTGCGCCGTCGCCAGATATCTGAATTTGCCGGTGGATTTTGTGTATGTCGATCTCGGCAAGGATGAGCACAAGACGCCGCAATATCTAGCCATCAATCCCAATGGCAAGGTGCCTGCCCTCGAAGATGGCGATACGCGATTGTGGGAGGCGAACGCGATCATGTGCCACCTCGCCCGCAAGGCGGGTTCGGATCTGTGGCCCAGGGAGCCCGAGCAGCAGGTGGAGGTTGTGAAATGGCTGAGCTGGGACTCCGAGCATTTCACGAAGCATGCCGGCAATCTGTATTTTCAGCACGTGATCAAGCGGCAATTCGGCATCGGTGAACCGGACCATGCGGAGACCGACGAGGCGACCGGGTTCTTTCGTAAATTTGCTGCGGTCCTGAACAATCAGCTTGCGGATCGCACCTACATTCTGGGCGACCGCCTGTCGGTTGTCGACTTCGCCGTCTCCGCAACGCTTCCCTATGCCGACACCATCCGTCTGCCGCTTGCGGATTCCCCGAACATCCAGCGCTGGATATCGCGTCTGGAAGAATTGCCGGCGTGGCGGGAGCCTTTCCCGGTGCGCAAGGCGCGGGCGGCCTGATCCGCGCTGCTTTGCCTGCAACGGAGAAATCAAATGTCACACGGCACTTTCCACTGGAACGAACTCATGACTCGCGACATTGCTCGCGCCAAACAATTCTATTCCGACACAATCGGGTGGACGTTCGAAGGCACCCCGATGGCTCACGAGGGCGGCCGCACCTATTGGTGCGCGTTGCTGAACGGTCAGCCGGTGGCGGGAATGTTCGAACTTGCTTCACCGGACTTCGATGGCGTGCCGGAAGGCTGGATGTCCTATCTCGCTGTCGACAATGTCGATGCGCGGACCCACAAGGCGGTGAAGGCCGGCGCGCAGTTGATGCGACCGATCTTCGACGTTCCCGACGTCGGCCGCATCGCCATCCTGCGCGAGCCAGGCGGCGCCGGCATCGGCTGGATGACACCTGCCGATACAGGTCAGGGATGCAGATCATGACAGCGATTGACTTTTCCACACATCGCATCGTCTCGCGCGACGAATGGCTCAGCGAGCGCAAGGCGCTGCTTGCCGAGGAAAAGGCTCTCACTCGCCATCGCGACGAGATTTCCGAGAAACGGCGCGCCCTGCCCTGGGTGCGTATCGATAAGGGCTACATGTTCGATGCGCCGCAGGGACGCCGAAGCCTTTCGGACCTGTTCGATGGTCGCAGCCAGCTCATCGTCAAGCATTTCATGCTGGCGCCCGGCCAGCTTGACGGCTGCGTCGGCTGTTCGTTCGAGTCGGATCATGTGGGTGGTGCGCTGATGCATATCGTGCACAACGACGTGTCCTTTGTCGCCGTGGCCCGCGCGCCGCTCGATGAGATCGAGCCGTTCAGGGCGCGCATGGGATGGACCTTTCCCTTCGTGTCATCCTTTGGCAGCGACTTCAATTACGACTTCGGCGTCTCGTTCACACCCGAAGATATCGCGGCCGGACGCGCCAACTACAACTACGAGGATATTGCACCGCCGCTGGAAGACCTGTCCGGCCTCAGCGTTTTCTACAAAGACAAAGGCGAGAATATCTTCCACACCTATTCGACATTCGGCCGCGGCGGCGAGGAAGTGCTCACGTCTTACATGTTCCTCGACATGACGCCGAAAGGCCGCAACGAGAACGGCCCCAATTTCAACCTGACCGACTGGGTGCGCCATCGCGACCGCTATGGCGCGGCCGGACAGGTCCTTGCCACCGGACGCTGGCAAGGCGAAGAGGCCACAGCCTGCTGCCACCGTTAACAGTTCGCTGACACAAATAAACCGGGGAGACACCATGCCTTATGTCGACGGCTTCATCGTGCCGGTGCCGAAAAAGAAACTGAAGGACTACAAGCGCATCTCGCTGAAAGCGGGCAAGATCTGGAAGGAATATGGCGCGCTCGACTATCACGAATGCGTGGCCGACGACGTCAAGGTCGGCAAATGGACCTCATTTCCGCGCAGCGTGAAGCTGAAGAAGAGTGAGACCGTGGTGTTTTCCTGGATCACCTACAAGTCCCGCAAGCAGCGCGACAAGATCCTCAAGAAGGTCATGGCCGACAAGCGGCTCGCCGACATGATGACGCCCGGCGCCATGCCCTTCGATACCAAGCGGATGATCTGGGGCGGCTTCAAGAGCTTCATCGACCTCTAGCCGCACCAACCCGTCGTCACAGACCGCCCGCAGGCCTCTCGCCTGCGAACGGCCGCGGCTGCCTCATTGTATTCTCACCACGGAGTGTCACTCATGACCGACACAGCAAGGCCCCATCCCGGCGTCACACCGCATCTCATCGTCGCCGGCGCCGCCGAGGCTATAGATTTCTACAAGGCCGCGCTTGGAGCGGTCGAAGTCATGCGCATGCCGGCCGAGGACGGCAAGCGCCTGATGCATGCCGAGATCCACGTGAACGGCGCGCGCGTTTATCTCAGCGACGATTTCGCCGAATATCGCGAACAATGCAGCGGCGGCAAGGTGGTCGCACCCACAGTCGCAGGTGGCACCACCAGCCTGATCCATCTCGACGTGCCCGATTGCGATGCCGCGACCAAGCGCGCCGCCGATGCGGGCGCCACCGTGATCATGGCGCCGTGGGATGCGTTCTGGGGCGACCGTTACGCGCAGGTTCTCGACCCGTACGGGCATGCGTGGAGCTTCACGCATCCGCTCAAAGCAAGCTGAGCGTACAACTCATTCAACGATGGATCGCCGACATGACAATGACCGATACAGAGCAGGATTTCGTTATCACCCGGATCGCGAAAGCGCCGCGCGCGC
>JAEVZN010000044.1 GCA_023392205.1 Pseudomonadota bacterium | reverse complement strand
CGGCCTACTCACAGTCGCCGCCGCATCCGCGATGGCGGTGGCCCTGCCCGGCCGCTTGGAGGCCCAGAAGGCCTCCCAGCCTTTTGAACAATGGGTGGCCGCCTTCCGTTCGCAGGCGGTGGCGCGCGGGGTCTCCGGCGCGACCTATGACCGGGTGATGACCGGCATCAAGCCGGATATGGGCGTGTTCGCACTCCAGGCCTCGCAGCCGGAATTCCGAGAACAGCTCTGGCAATATCTCAATCGCCGCGTCTCCGAATGGCGCATTGTCACCGGGCGCGAACGCGCGAAGCAATACGCTCCGCTCTTTGCCAGGCTGGAAAAGGATTTCGGCGTGTCGCGCACTATCCTGCTCGGATTGTGGGGCATGGAAACCGCCTATGGTGATCCTCTGGTTTTCCAGAACCACATGCGCCCGATCTTCCCTTGCCTTGCCGCGCTCGCCTGGGGAGAACCGCGCCGGCGCAAATACTGGGAAACCGAACTGATCAACGCGCTGAAGATCGTGGATCGCGGCTGGGGCAATCCGCAGGAGATGCGCGGCTCCTGGGCCGGCGCCATGGGCCATACGCAATGGATGCCGGAAGTCTGGCTGAATATCGGCCAAGACTATGACGGTGACGGCCGCGTCAATCCTTTCGGACGCCCCGACGATGCACTGGCCGGCACCTGCCGATACCTGCTCCGCCGCGGCCGCTATCGTTCGGGCGAGCCTTGGGGCTTCGAGGTACGCGGACCCGCGCCCGGCGGTGCCTCGCGCAGCTATGCGCAATGGCAGGCCGCCGGCATTGTGCGGGCGAACGGGCAGCCCTACCCGATCCCGCAAGCGCAGGCGAAAGGCTGGGTGCCGGTCAAAGGCGGGCCAATGTTCCTGATCGGCGCCAATTTCGATGCGGTCAAAAGCTACAACCCGTCGATGAATTATGCGCTCGCGATCTGTCATCTCGGCGATCGGGTGATGGGCGGCGCACCCTTCGTGCAGGATTTCCCGAACAGCGAACGTGCGCCGACCCTCGCCGAAGTACAGGAAGTGCAGCGCCGCCTCACCGCGCTCGGCTTCGATACCGGCGGTGTCGACGGCCGCGTCGGTCTGCAGACCATGCGGGCTGTGCGCAACTTCCAGCGCAAGGTGAATATGGCGCCGGCCGACGGCTATGCCGGCGTGCGTCTGCTGGCGCGCTTGCGGCAGGCCTCCTGAGCCGTCAGGCCGCGTGGTTCACAATGCCCGCTGCCCACGGACCGTCGCGGGCGCAGTGAGACTGGCTTCGCGCGAGCGGATCCAGGCTGTGAGAAAATCGATCAGCATGCGCACCTTGTGCGGCACTTCCGGGCCGCGCGGATAAACTGCGATCAGCGGCCGCGCCTGCACCCGGTAACGCGGCAGGACAATGACCAGACTGCCCGCCGCAACATCGTCCGCCACGACATAGCGCGGCAGCAGCGCGATGCCGAGGCCGGCCAAAGCCGCCTTGCGCAAGGCAAGTGCCGAGTTGGACGAGAACGATCCTGTGATCTTCGCCGTGACCGGACCGCGCGGCCCCTCGAAGCGCCAGATGCGATCGTTCGGAAGCGCGCTCTCATGCATCAGGCATGACCGGCTGGCGAGGTCTGCGGGCGTCGCCGGGCGTCCTTCGCGGATCAGAAGCGACGGTGCGGCACACACCACCCAATCCATCGCCGCCACCGGTTCTTCGGTGAGCGACGCATTGCGCGCGGGATTGAATTGCAGCGCCACATCGAAACCGCGCTTGCCGAAATCCGCGGTCTGGAACGAGACGTTTTCCAGGACGAGTTGCACCCTCATGCGTGGCTGCGCGCGCGCAAATGCAATGATCGCATCCGCCAGATGCAGCGTCCCGAAGGACTTTGGCGCAGCGATCCGCACACTGCCCGTCGGCTCGCTGCGGCTGGTGCGGATGGCCCGTTCCTGGCTTTCAAGATCGCGGAACAGCTTCTCGCAGAAATCCAGATAGGCCCGGCCCTGGTCGGTCAATTGCAGCGATCGCGTCGTGCGAGTGAGCAGCCGCACCGAGAGGCGCGCTTCGAGATCACCGACATGACGTGACACCAATGCACGTGACAGGCCGAGTTGTTCCGCCGCCACCGTGAACGAGCCGGCACGGGCCACCCGCACAAAGGTCTCCATCGAACGGAATCGATCCACTGCTTTCCGCGGCTCGCTATTGTTTACATCTGTGCAACAATGACGTTCGCATTTAGCGGCTTCTATGAGCGAATGTCAAAATGCTAGGATCAACGACAAGCACCGGAACAACCGGTCGGACACACCACAGGGACGGAATGCGGTTCATCTCCTTTGCACGCTCCAACGTGCCGCCTCGCGGCGCAGACTTCACGCGATCCTGCGTCACTGTCATCGATGACGCGTGCGGTGAAGGCGTGTCGGCTTCATCCCTCGTTCCGGATCTCCTGCAATGACAAAGCACACGACCCCGCCAAAAGCCGCAGCGCAGGTCGAAAAGCCCATTGCCGCAGGCGTCAACGCCCCCGCCTTCGGCAGCGATGTGGTGGCGCAGACCTTGCGCGACCTCGACATCCCCTATGTGGCACTCAATCCGGGCGCGAGCTATCGCGGCCTGCACGATTCGCTCGTGAATTATCTCGGCAACGAACAGCCGCAAATGCTGCTCTGCCTGCATGAGGAAAGCGCGGTCGCCATCGCGCAGGGTTACGCGAAGGTCACCGGCCGGGCGATGGGCGCGATCGTGCATTCCAATGTCGGGCTGATGCATGCCACCATGGCGATCTTCAATGCCTGGTGCGACCGCATGCCTGCGGTCATTCTCGGTGCGACGGGACCGGTCGATGCGGTGAAGCGCAGGCCCTGGATCGACTGGATCCACACCGCGCGCGATCAGGGCGCGCTCGTTCGCGGTTATGTGAAATGGGACGACCAGCCGGCCTCGGCCGGTGCCGCGCGCGAGGCGTTGATCCGCGCCACCATGCTGGCCAATGCCGCGCCGCAGGGGCCGGTCTATATCAATCTCGATGCCGAGATGCAGGAAGCGAAACTTCCCGAGCCATTGCCGCCGATCGATGTGGCCCGCTATTGCCCGCAGGTGAGCACCGCGCCCGATCCGGATATGATCCGCGAGATCGCCGCGCGGCTGAGCAAGGCAGCGCGTCCCATCATCCTGGCCGGCCGTGCCTCGCGCAGCCTTGAGGCGTGGAATGCGCGCGTTGCACTGGCCGAGAAGCTGAATGCCCACGTGATCACCGACATCAAGATCGGCGCCTCCTTCCCGACCGACCATCCCTTGCATATCGGTGCACCGGGAAATCTGCTGCCGGATGCCGAAGGCCTTGACGCCCTCGCCGAAGCCGATGTGATCCTCAATCTCGACTGGGTCGATCTCGGTGGCACGCTCAAGGCTGCAAAGACCGATGCCTTCGTGATCTCCGCCACGCTCGACCATCACATCCACAATGGCTGGAGCATGGACCATCAGGGACTTGCACCCGTCGACATGCTGCTCTCGACCGATCCCGATCTGGTCGCGCTGGCACTGGCGAAAGCTGTCGATGCGGCGACTCAGCCGCAACCCTTGCCGGCCGAGCGGCGGGCAATGCAGAAGCCGGACGGTGACAAGCTCACGGTCGAGCATCTCGCCTATCATCTGCGCGCGGCCCTCGGCGACCGCGACACCGCACTCACCCATCTGCCACTGTCCTGGAACGGTGCATGGTGGCCGTTCCGGCACCCGCTCGATTATCTCGGCTCCGATGGCGGCGGTGGCATCGGCGGCGGCCCCGGCATTTCCGTGGGGGCGGCGCTGGCGCTCAATGGCACCGGCCGCATGCCGGTCGCGATCTGCGGCGACGGCGATTACCTGATGGGCGTCACCGCATTATGGACGGCGGCGCATTACCGACTGCCGCTCCTGATGGTGATCGCCAACAACCGCTCCTTCTTCAACGACGAACTGCATCAGGAGCGCGTGGCGCGCATGCGCAACCGACCGGTCGAAAACCGCTGGATCGGCCAACGCATCTCCGACCCCGATATCGACCTTGCTGCGATGGCCCGCGCCCAGGGCGCGCAGGGCTTCGGACCTGTCAAAGACGAGACGCAACTCACTGCTGCACTGCAATCGGCGATTTCTGCCGTCGAGAAGGGCGGCATCGCCGTGGTCGATGTGCGGGTCGAACCGGGCTATGCTCCGGCCACAACGGCCGCGCTGACCAGAAAAGCCGACTAGAGGAAATGCCGATGTCCGTTGCCACCATGACCGAAGCCCCGACAGCGGCAGCTCGCACCGACGATATTCTCGTCGTGAAGGATGTGACCAAGCATTTCCCAACCCCGGAAGGCGTGGTGACGGCTGTCGACAAGGTATCGCTCGGCGTGCGCCAGGGCGAATTCCTCGCCGTGATCGGACCGTCGGGTTGCGGCAAGTCGACCCTGTTCAATGTGATCGGTGGGCTGCTCGGAGATTACGAAGGCTCGGTCACCGTCGATGGTGAACGCATTCGCGGCCCGCATCCCTCGGTCGGAATGGTGTTTCAGGAAGAATCCACCTTCCCATGGCGAACCGTTCTGGAGAATGTCGCCTTCCCGCTGGAAATCGAAGGCATGCCGAAGGCCAGCCGCCATGACAAGGCGCGTCACTTCATCAAGATGGGCGGCCTCGACGGGTTCGAGAACCGCTACCCGAACGAACTCTCCGGCGGCATGCGCCAGCGCGTCTCGCT
>JAEVZN010000320.1 GCA_023392205.1 Pseudomonadota bacterium | reverse complement strand
CCGCGCGCGGGCGCGGTAATTCGGGCAGGCATAGGGACCGCCGGTGAGATTGACGATCTGGTTGGCCTCGATACCCGAGGTGCGCGGATACACCGAATAGGGTCCGATGCCGGTGAGATCATCGATCTCGAAAAAGGTGATGGTCCCATCCTTCTTCATGCCGATGCGGCCATGCACACGATGATCGCGCGCGTGAATGTCGGTCACGAAACTTTCCAGCCGGTCGGCGACGAACTTGACGGGGCGCCTGAGAAGCTTCGACAAGGCCACCACGGCCATTTCGTCGGGATAGGTATGCACCTTGATGCCGAAGGAGCCGCCGACATCCTTCGTGATGACGCGGACCTGATGCTCCTCAAGCCCGAGATGCTTGGCGAACAGGTTCTGCATCATGTGCGGCGCCTGCGTGCCCTGATAAACCGTGAGTCGCGCATCGCCCGGATTCCAGTCGGCCACGATGGCGCGCGGCTCGTTGCACACGCCCGTGTGACGGCCGAAAATAAACGTCTGTTCGATCACGGCGTCGGATTCCTCCGCCGCCTTGTCCACCTCGCCAACGTCGAGAATGCGTTCGAAGGTGAGGTTGTCGCCGAGATCGGGATGGATGACCGGCGTCGCCGGATCGAGCGCGGTTTCCGGATTGGTGACCGGCGTCAATTCCTCGTATGCGACGTCAATCAGTTCGCAGGCATCCTCCGCCAGTGCGCGGGTTTGCGCCACCACCGCGCAGACCGCTTCGCCCTGCCAGCAGGCGCGCTCCATGGCGAGCGCGCTTTGCGGCGCCGACTTGATGCCCTTGAGATGCGTGAGCACGCCCACCCAAGGCGTGATGACCTTGGCCAGTTCCGGCCCGGTGATAACGGCGATCACGCCCGGCGCAGTCTCGGCGCGGCTCTTGTCTATGCCTTTGATCCGCGCATGCGCGAAGGGCGAGCGCAGGAAGGCCACATGCGCCATGCGGGGGAGAACGAGATCGCTCACATATTGCGCACGTCCCTGTGCGAGCCGCTTCAGATTGGGCCGCGGGACCGAACGGCCGATATAGGAATTGGGGCGGTCGAGTGCGGTGAGCGGCGAGGGCAGGTCGGCGACGATTTTCATGATTGCTTCCCTGCGCGCGCTTCTGCCACCGCCTCCACCGCATCGACGATGGCGTGGTAGCCCGTACAACGGCAGAAATTCCCGGAAATGTGCTCGCGGATGTCGTCGCGGCTCGGCACCGCGCCATTGTCCGCCGAAAGCAGATCCTGTGCGGTCAGCAGCATGCCCGGCGTGCAGAAGCCGCATTGCAGCGCGTTGCGTGTTTCGAAGGCATCCTGCAAGTCGGCAATCTCGCCCGAATCCGACACGCCCTCGATGGTCTCGACGTTTGCGCCGTCGCACTGCACGGCGAGGATCAGGCAGCCGCGGACGATCTCGCCATTCACCCGCACCGTACAGGCGCCGCAGACACCATGCTCGCAACCGACATGGCTGCCGGTCAAGGTCAGGTCGTCGCGCAGGAAATCAACCAGCGACTTGCGCGCGTCCACACGTTCCGCGATGCGTTCGCCATTGACGGTGAGGGCAATGTCATAGCTGTGGCTCATGCCGCCGCTCCTGTCATCTGTGCCGCCACGCGCCGCAGCAACACGCTCGCCAGATGCCGCTTGACGGCGCCAGTCGCCTGGATGTCGTCGGACGGGTCGAGATCAAGGGCCAGCGCCCGTACGGCGCCCTCGATATCTCCGTCTGAGAGTGCGGCTTCGGCCTTGCGCGCGCGCAATGGCGTCAATCCGATACCGAAAAAGACCAGCCGCAATTCCGCATAGCCTTTGCCATTCGCGCGTCCCGCTGCGGCCAGACCGGCCATCGCGTAGTCGCCGTGCCGGCGCGACAACTCGGTAAAGCCGTAGCGCATGTCCGGTGTCGCCGCCGGCAGGAATATGCCGGTCAGCATGTCTTGCGCGCCGAGCGCCGTCTCATAAAGGCCCTTGAAGAAATCGTCGGCTTTCACGCGCCGCGTACCTTGCGGGCCGGCAATCTCGGCCTCGCCATCGAGCGCGAGGAAGCAGGCCGGCAATTCGGCGGCGGGATCGGCAAAGGCGATCGAGCCACCGATGGTCGCGCGGTTGCGGATCGCCGGATGCGCGACATGCGGCAGCGCCATCGCGATGAGCGGCGCATGCGTAGCGACGTCCGTGGATTTTGCAGCAGCGGCCTGCCGCACCAGGGCACCGATCTCGACATGACCGTCACGGACGCTGATGGTGTCCAGCCCGGATATCCCGTTGAGGTCGATCAGGATCGATGGCGCCGACAGACGCATGTTCAGCGTCGCCATCAGGCTCTGCCCACCGGCCAGGAGTCGCGCGCCTTCGCCATGCTGGCCGAGCAGCTTCACGGCATCCGCGACCGAGCCGGCCTTCGCATACGCAAAAGGCGCCGGTTTCACACTGAACCTCCCCAGAGATTTTGTTTTTTCTTATTCTGGAGGGGTTTGCGCGTGTCCGTCAACAGCGGTCAGATCGGAATGACCCACCGCTCTCGTCCATGCTAACGGAACGCCGCGAGATTTCACAATGTCGCCGAACCGGTCAGTCGGCGAATGGATTCCGAACTAATCCGAATTACGGTTGGTGAAGCGCGCATTGCCGAGGCCCGTCCCGATGGTCAGGACCCCCCAATGCTTGACGTCCTGCATGAACGGGACTTCGCTCAGACCCTGCACGACAGCGTCGTTATGCATCACAATGGCCGTCTCGTCGTCGCCAATGCGTGGTATCGCCTCATGCAGACATGACGGCAGGTTGAAGCGGCTGGATTCCCAGTTGCCCGGCAGGTTCTGCGCGCCGCGGTCGATGGAGCCATCGGGCTCTATCATGCCGGGGCAGCCGATGCCGATAAACGGCGCCAGCTTGAGCTTCTCTTTTTTCGCCTTGGCGATCAGATCCTTCAGCATGTCGGCAAGGCTTTCGACGGCGCTTTCGCGCTTCACGTCGCTCTCATCGCCGTGGCGCCACAACTCGTATTTCCAGATAGTCGCTTTCGACAGGTCGGATTTCTTCTTGATGTTGAGATCGACCACCCCGGCGCGAATGTTGGTACCGCCAATGTCGACGCCGAGGATCGCGTCATGCGCCTTGAACATCCAGGCGGGCGCCAGATGCCCGGCGCCGAGCAGGCCCGCTTCGTCGGGGTCGTTCCGGATCGGAACGAGGTCGACATCGATCTTGTCGGCCTTGAGGATCACCGCCGCGCGGCCGATTGCGATTTCGCCGATGCGGCTGCCGCGAAAGCCGCCGCCGATCACAATGCGTTCCGTCTTCGCCCATGCCTTGAGCCGCATGAAGCGGCGGATGACGAACGCCAATTCCTGCGAAAAATCCTCGACGGCGCCGTGCACGAGCCCGGCCGCTTCCGGGTCGCCTTTGGTCAGCAATTCGTCGAGATCCTTTTTGCTGAGGTCTTCGGTCTTGGTGTCGCCAAGCGGGTCGTTGCCGGCCTTGCGCAGCGCCTTGCGCCAATTGTCGATGGTCTCGCTGAAGGCGGTCTTGCTGGCGCGGTCGCCCAAAAAGCCTTCATCGTCCTTGATCTCGACATTGTAGCTGTCGACCAGCACCGACGGCAGGCGCGCTGCGCCGTGTGCCGCGACCGCGTGCAGAACCCTACTATCGGCCATGGGGACCCTCCAACGCTGGCTAACGTCGAAGGGCGGAAAAGTTTCCGTGCAGGTCTGCCCAAATTTCGGCGCTTGGTTACAGACTTTTCACGATGTCCAGAGCCCGTCGCAACAGAG
>JAEVZN010000291.1 GCA_023392205.1 Pseudomonadota bacterium | reverse complement strand
CGACGAGGCGATGGCGGGCCTGTCGGAATCCGAAGTGAAGGACATCGTCGCGCTGCTGATCGCGCTGAACGAGCGCGGCATCACCATCATCCTGATCGAGCACATCATGGCGGCTGTGATGTGTTTCTCGCAGCGACTTGTGGTGCTGGTGAGCGGCAAGAAGATTGCCGACGGCGATCCGCAGGACGTCATCCGCGACCCCGAAGTGGAGAGGGCATATCTTGGCCAATAGCCTCTCCATCCAGCACATCCATGCCGGCTATGGCGCCGTCCGCGTCATCGAGGATGTGTCGCTCGACGTCGGCAATGGCCAGACCGTCGTGCTGCTCGGCACCAACGGCAACGGCAAGTCGACCCTCATCAAATGTGTCATGGGGCTGTGCCAACCCAGCGAAGGCAAGATCATCGCCGAAATCGACGGCGCGACACACGATCTCGTCGGCATGAGCACCCAGGACATTGTCGATCTCGGCATCGCGCTGGTCCCCGAAGGCCGGCGGCTGTTTCCGAAGCTGACCGTCGAGGAAAACCTGCTGCTGGGCGCATTCCGCAAAAAGGCGCGCGAGCAATTGCGTACCAATCTCGATTTCTGCTTCGAGACCTTTCCACGGCTCGCCGAACGCCGCAAACAGCTCGCCGGCTCCATGTCCGGCGGCGAACAGCAGATGCTGGCGTTGGCGCGCGCCCTGATGCTGGCTCCCAAGATCCTACTTGTGGATGAGCCGTCGGTCGGCCTGTCGCCGCTTCTGGTGAGCCACACCATCGACACCATCCGCGAACTGAAATCCAAATATCAGCTTACGGTGCTGATGGCGGAGCAGAATTTCAACCAGGCGATCCGCATCGCCGATTCCGGCTATGTGATCGTGCACGGCAAGATCGCATTCAGCGGCGGCTCCGCCAGCGAACTGAACAACAACGATCTGATCCGGAAATTCTATCTCGGGCTGTGAGCCGCACGCCTCGCGCACGGCTCTTTGGTCGCCGCAGGCTTACTTTGTCGCTTCGCCGCCCTCGATCATGATGGTCTCGACCTCGCCCGCGCCATTGCGACGGAATGCTGCCGCGTCGTCATATTCCTTCGATGTGAAACACGCCACGCCCTGCTCGAAGGTCGGAAACTCGATCACCACGAAGCGGTGAAACTTGTCCGGCCCTTCCATGATCTGATACTTGCCGCCGCGCGCAAGAACCTTGCCGCCGAATTTCGCAAGGATGCCGGGAACGAGATCCGTGTATTTCTTGTACTCGACCGGATCGTTGATCTTCGAACGCGCAACCCAATAGGCAGGCATCATGTACTCCTGAATGTCGTCCGGCCGGGCTTGTCCCGGCCCTTCACGTCCTCGATGCTCATCATTCATAATGACGTGGGTGCCCGAGACAAGCCCGAACGAAAAATGGGAGAGTCGCCTTGCCTCGTAAAATTATCGATATCTCGGTTCCTCTGGAAAACGATGTGGCAGCGGACCCGCCGGGATACGGCCCTGCTATCGAATACAGGACGCACCGCGAGTCCGCGTCCGAGATCTGCAGCTTTTTTCCTGGCCTCAAGCAGAGCGACCTTCCGGATTCGGAGGGCTGGGCCATGGAATGGATCCGCCTCTCGACGCATTGCACAACGCATCTCGATGCGCCCTGGCATTACGCATCCACCATGGATGGCGGAAAACGTGCAATAACCATCGATGAGGTTCCGCTGGAATGGTGCTTCAATCCGGCCGTGAAACTCGACTTCCGGCATTTTGCGGACGGGTATGTCGTGTCCGCAGACGACGTTGAAGCCGAGCTTGCACGCATCGGCCATTCGCTTTCACCATTTGAAATCGTAGTGATCAATACGTCGGCAGGACAGGCTTATGGCGAGCCGGATTATGTGTCGCGCGGATGTGGCATGGGCCGCGAGGCAACGCTGTATCTTCTCGAGCGCGGCATTCGCGTGACCGGAACCGATGGCTGGAGCTGGGACGCGCCTTTTGTGCATACGCGCGCGCGATATGAAGCAACGCGCGACCCGCAATTGATATGGGAAGGGCACAAGGCCGGCCGCGATATCGGCTATTGCCATATCGAGAAGTTGCACAATCTCGAAAGTCTTCCGCCACATGGCTTCTCGATTGCGTGCTTTCCCGTGAAGGTGCGCGGGGGTTCGGCCGGATGGACCCGTGCCGTCGCAATTCTCGATTGATGCTCGACCGCGACGGATTGACCCGTTAGGCTTCCTGAATGGCTGCCTGCACAAGCAGGCAGAACGATAAAATCCGGCAATACAAAAAGCCGGGGCCTCTAGGGAGTAGCTCATGGACCGACGTCAATTCGTCGCGGGCTCGACCGCGGCTATCGCAACCCTTGCGACCAATCCGGCATTTGCACAGGACGCCTATCCGTCTCGTCCTGTCACTTTGATCAACCCATTCCCACCCGGCGGTGCGGCCGATGTGGTGGGCCGGCCGTTCGCCGCGATGCTCGAACCTATCCTCAAACAGCCGGTGGTGATCGAGACCAAAGCCGGCGCCGCCGGCGCGGTGGGCGCGCAATTCGCATCCGCCGCAAGGCCTGACGGCTATACGTTGCTCATCCACATCGTGTCGTTCACGGGATTTGCCGAAGTCGACAAATTGTTCGGCCGACAGCCGAAATTCACCCGTGCCGACTTCATCCCGATTGCCCGGTTCACCGAAGGACCGATGGTGCTCGTGGTCAATGCGGAGACGCCCTACAAGACGCTTAAGGATCTTGTCGACGACGCGAAGAAGCGGCCCGATCAGATCATTTTCAGTTCGTCCGGGCTTTACGGCGCGCTGCATCTGCCAACGCAGCTGTTCATGAATGCCGCCGGTATCAAGATGCGGCATCTGCCGACGAATGGCGGTGGCCCGGCGCTGACCGCCATTCTTGGCAACAACTCGCAGGTGCTGGCCTCCTCTATCGCGGCGGCCAGCCAGCATATCAAGAGCGGAAAGTTGCGCGCGCTTGCCAGCTATTCCGACAAGCGTGCAGCATCGCTGCCGGACGTGCCGACGATGAAGGAGCAGGGCTACGACATCGAGTTCTATCTCTGGGTCGGGCTGTTCGCACCGAAGGGCACGCCGGACGCCGTGGTCACCAGAATTCGTGAGGCCACAAAGGAAGCGGCCAATACCGACAAGTTCAAGACCGCGATCACCAATCTCGGTGACAATCCGCGCTTCATGGACCAGCCGGACTTCGCGAAGTTTCTGGACGAGGATGCAAAGCGCGTCGAAGGCGCTGTGCAATCCATCGGCAAGGTCCAGGGCTGAGCGAAGACGGATCGCGACATGAGCGTTCGCGCCGATCAGGTTGCCGGGGGCGCTTTCATCGCCCTCGGCATCGCCGTGTTCGTTATCGGACATGACCTGCCTTTCGGCAGTCTCTCGTCGCCCGGCGCCGGGATGCTGCCAAAGATGCTGGCGGCATTGATCATCGTCCTGGCCGCCGGAATCATGCTGGGCGGCGCGCGCTCGGAAACGCTCGCCGAGATGCCGTGGGGCGACTGGAAGCACGCCACCCAGATCATACTCATCACCTCGATCGCGACAGCGGCTTATGAGACACTCGGATTCCTCATCACGATGTCGCTGCTGATTTTTGCATTGCTGACAATTGTCGAACGCAAATCCCCGATCGCAGCCGCCACCTATAGTGTTTTGCTCACGCTATTCGCCTATTGGCTTTTCGCCATTGCGCTGAATGCGCCGCTCGAACGCGGCCTATTGTGGTTCTGACAGGATGGGAACGGTTTTCGACAGCCTGATGCTTGGATTTTCGGTCGCGTTGCAACCCGATGTCCTCTTTTACGCATTCATCGGCTGTCTGGTCGGGACACTGGTCGGAATGCTGCCCGGCATCGGTCCGCTGGCCGGCATCTCGATCCTGCTGCCGCTCACCTTCGGACTCGATCCGACCAAAGCCATCATCATGCTGGCGGGCATCTATTACGGCTCGCAATATGGCGGCTCCACCACCTCGATCCTGCTCCGCATTCCCGGCGAAGCCGCGTCGGTCATGACCTGTATCGACGGCAACGCGATGGCCAAGAAAGGCAGGGCCGGCGCCGCGCTCTGCATCGCCGCGATCGGCTCATTCGTCGCCGGCACCTTCGGCGTCATCATGCTGACGC
>JAEVZN010000226.1 GCA_023392205.1 Pseudomonadota bacterium | reverse complement strand
CCTTTGCACAGGACAAGCCCGCGGCCCCGCCTGCTACGGGTGCTGCGCCCGCGCCTGCCGCGGCGAAGGGGCCGATCTATCTCGATTTTCCGGGCAAGGATAAGGGCCTTGTGGTGATCGGCGAACGGCCTCTGGTCGCGGAGACCCCGGAGCATCTGCTCGACGACGACACGACGCCCTTCGCGAAATTCTTCATCCGCAATAACGGACAAATCCCGGAAGAGGTGAAGGACGCGGACAAATGGTCGATCAAGATCGACGGCGAGGTCGACACGCCGCTCGACATCACCCTCGGTGAACTGAAATCCAAATACAAGCCGGTCACCCGCCGCATGGTGCTGGAATGCGGTGGCAATGGCCGTGCATTCTTCACGCCGCAGGCGCGCGGCAATCAATGGACCAATGGCGGCGCGGGCTGTGCCGAATGGACCGGGGTGCCGGTCGCCGATGTCCTCAAAGCGGCCGGCATCAAGTCGTCGGCGGTCTTCAGCGGGCATTACGGCGCCGATCCGCATCTGTCCGGGGACGCTGCGCGTGTGGCGCTGTCGCGCGGCGTGCCGATCAAGAAGCTGATGGACGAGAATAACCTGATCGTCTGGGAAATGAACGGACAGCCGCTGCCGAATATCCATGGCGGTCCGGTACGGCTGATCATCGGCGGCTGGCCCGGATCGGTATCGGCGAAATGGCTGAACCGCATCTGGATTCGCGACAAGGTGCATGACGGCCAGGGCATGGGCGCCACGTCCTATCGGGTCGCGATCAAACCGATGGTGCCCGGCGGCAAGCCGGATTTGGCGAACTTCAAGGATCTGGAATCGATGCCGGTGCGCTCGATCATCACCAATCCTTCGGACGGCACGAAGATTCCGGCCGGTACGCGGGAGGTGAAGCTGCGTGGCGCGTCCTGGGCCGGTGACGAGGAGGTCAAACAGGTCGACGTGTCGACCGATTACGGTGCCACGTGGCATCGCGCCGAAGTCTCTGCGCCGAAGAACAAATACGACTGGCAGCGCTGGACGGCGACCGTGAAGCTGCCCTCGGACGGCTATTACGAAATCTGGACGCGCGGCACCGATTCCAACGGGGTGGCGCAACCGCATGTCGCAGGCTTCTGGAATCCGCAAGGATACGGCGCCAATCCGATGCATCGCATCCGGGTGCTGGTGGGATAGCCTGATCATGTCATTGCTTCGCAAATCGCCACGGATCGCCGCGCATCTCGCGCGGCGGTTCACCCAGGGCCTCGCATTGGCCGGCCTCGTCGCTTTACTGTCGGTGTCGCTCGCACCGGCACAGACGCAGGGCACCTTCACCCCATCAGACGAATCGCCGGAAGACCTGCCGGCCGGTCCCGGACGCGAAGAAACCTTCTATTCCTGCACGCCCTGTCACGGTTTCAAGATCGTGTCGCAGCAGGGCCTGAACCGGGCGCAATGGGATGAATCGCTGAACTGGATGACTGCCAAGCACGGCATGAATCCGATCGAGGGCGAGGATCGCAAGATCATCCTCGATTACCTGGAACAGCATTATCCGCCCACCGCGCAACCGGCCGGCCGCGGAACGCCCAATCCGTTCCTGAACTGAGCTCCTTACGCCTGTCAGCGGTTGATCCGGCCGCGCAGCCTGACACGCGCCGAAGACGTGACGTCGCTGTTCGCGCGCTGCGGCGTGGCATAGATCAACGGATCGCGCTGGCCGCAGAAGGTGCGCTTCAGTTCGGCCTGCGCAAACACCCGCGCAAGTTCGGGCGCGCTGCCGGCCGACATCAGCGTCAGCCGGTCCAGCGCGCAGACCAGCGGCGCACGGTCGATCATCAGCTTCATGTTGCAGGCCATCCCTGCGATCTGGACCCGCGCATCGGTCATGTTGCGCACAAATCCCACGCAATTATAGCCGCCGAACGGGCCGATCCCGAACTCGTAGGTCTGGAAAGGGCCGAATTTCGTGTTCATGGGAAGCGCGCTGCGCAATCCGATCACCCGACCGAATTCACCGCCGAGCGCGCGCATGTCCTCGGCCGCCGGCGCGAAGGCCGCGATCTCGTTTCCGGCGCGGTAGATGGAAATACTCAGATAGCGCGACGTCAGGCCGAACTCGCCGAGGGTCAGGATGTCCTTGCGGCCGCCACCGCCGGGATTGCGCCGGATGGCGTAATGCGGCTCGTCCGGGAAACCCGGCGCGGTGAGCTGGAAGGCCGGCCATGGATTGTCGACCGTAATCCATGACGGTTTCGGCGGCGCTTCGTATGTCGCGGTGGGAATGGCCGGCGTGACCATCTTTGCGGCGATCACCGACATTGCGGCGATGGCTCCGAGATAGGCCAGGATACGGACAAACGCCGCCCGCCACTCGGCCGGCAGGACAAAGGGGGCACTTGCGACCAGGGCTGCCTGACGCCACTCGATGGCGCGGGCCGCATGTCGCAGCGTGGCGAGGCTCGTCCGGTCCAAAGCGCGGCCGAGGCGTTCGAACGCGGCGGTTATCCATGCCGGAAACCGGCCGAGCCGTTCCATCAGGGCATCGGCGATCAGGTCGGCCTGAAGGATCCAGACCGCTAGACGGCTGCCACGCGTGCGATGGCGCGCAATCGCCGCCTCTGCAACGCGGCCGCGTTCAGGCCGTTGCGGCGGAAGCGCGTCCTCCGCCGCGGAAAATGATCGAATCGCCCCCAAGACAGCCTCCCCGGCGGGCTTTTCCGGCCGCCGTTGTCATGGCTGTCTTTCTCGCCTAGAAGCGCCTCCGTCCGGGTTTCCGCAGAAGCGAATACCGGGCAATTTTCCGCCGGAGAGTGAACGATGGGTTACAAGGTCGCCGTCGTCGGTGCCACAGGCAATGTGGGCCGCGAAATGCTCGCCATCCTGGCCGAGCGCCGTTTTCCTGCCGACGAGGTGGTCGCGCTTGCGTCGCGCCGCTCGATGGGCGTGGAGGTCTCCTATGGTGACCAGACACTGAAAGCCAAGGCGCTCGAACACTACGACTTTTCCGATATCGACATCTGCCTGATGTCGGCCGGCGGCACGGTGTCGAAGGAATGGTCGCCGAAAATCGCGGCGGACGGCGCCGTGGTGATTGACAATTCCTCCTATTGGCGCATGGACCCGGATGTGCCGCTGGT
>JAEVZN010000023.1 GCA_023392205.1 Pseudomonadota bacterium | reverse complement strand
CCGCGAATGTCTCGGCGAAATCCTCGTCGGGATGGCTTTGTGCATACCACAGCCGCAGATGCTGAACGAAATTCTTGCTGGCCGGATTGGGACGGTAATATTTCGGATAATGCATCGAGGAGCGACCGAATAATTCCTGCCAGCGCCTGCGGCGGCTCAGACGGAACGCGTTCTGCACCACATGCCCCGCCTCGTGGCGCAGGATGCGCATGCAATCGGCGCGCGTTCCGCCTTCGACATCGATGATCATCTTGCGTTCCAGCCGCATCAGGCGCGGATGCGCAAGATAGAAGGGAATGGCGATGCCCGGCGTGGTGTCCGGGCTGAACCATTCGTCGGAGAGCCAGGCATGCGGCCGGATGCGCAGATCGCGCTCGTCGAGCTCGTCATTGAGATCGGCGAGGCAATCCTCCAGCCACGTGCCATCGATGGTGAGGCGCAAATCCTTCAGCCGCAGCTTCAAGAGCTTGTCGTCATCAAACGAGGCCCAGGGGAATTTGCGCTGCATCGGGCAGGGCTAGTTTTTTTGTTTCAGCCCGAGCTCCCTGGCGATCTCTGCCGTGCGGTCGGACTGTTCCTTGATCGTCTTGGCCAACTCTTCCGGTCCGCCTGCGCGCACTACCTGTCCGGTGGCGAGCAGCCTGTCGGTGATGGTCTTGTCGGAGACGACCTCGATCACGTCGCGGGCGATGCGCTGGCGCAGTTCGAGCGGCATGCCTTTGGGTCCATACAGGCCAGCGGTAGTCTCGACCGCCATGGCAGGGAAGCCCGCTTCATGCACGGTCGGAATGTCTGGCGCGAAGGACGCGCGCTCGCGGCTGGTCACGGCGAGGATGCGGATCTTGTCGGCCTTGACCAGCGGCTGCACGATCGCGACCGATGTCACCAGGAAGTCGATCTGGTTGCCGGCAAGCGCGGTCGCGCCCTCCACGATGTTCTTGAACGGGATCTTGGCGGCCTTCAGATCCTGCGTCTTGAGGAAATAATCGAGCGAGAAGTCCGGGACGCCCGGCGCCCCCGTGACGTTCATCTTGCCGGGCGCAGCGCGCGTGGCCTCGACGAATTCCTTCAGCGTCTTGTAGGGCGAGGAGGCCGGCACATTCACCGCCAGCACCGTATCCGTCACCTGCACGATCGGGGTCATGTCCTGCGCGAAATTGTAGGGCAGCTTTTCCAGCGTATAGGGATGCGCCATGAACGAGGCGCTGGAGGAATAGAGCAGCACGTGATCGTCATTGGCCTGCAGGAAGGCATTGATGGCGAGAAGGCCGTCGGCGCCCGGCCGGTTCTCGATCACCACCGGCTGGCCCCATTTGGCCTGCAGCTTGTCGGTCATCAGGCGGGCGGCCACGTCGGTGGCGCTGCCGGCGCCGAAGGGCAGAACAAAGCGGACCGGCTTTTGCGGCCATTTGTCCTGCTGGGCGAAAGCCGGGGCAGCCGTCAGCGTGACGGCAGCGGCGAGCAGGGTGGTGAGGCCGAACGACCGGCGCGTGAACAACATTCCAGAACTCCTTGGGATACCGCGTTTCTTGATCCCGCATTGATAGCTGCGATTCCCCGCATCCTCAATCGCCGGAGGACGGGCCGCGCCTCCTGTCCGGCCGGTTTGAACCCGATACGGGCTTTGTGCGACAATGTTCGACAGGCCGGAGGCGCTGCAAGCGCGAGTCTCATGCGGCGGATTCACGCGATCCGAGGGGAAGGTCATGCTGCGACGGGTCATCTTGGCTGTCATCGTATTGATCGGCGCGGGCCTGAGCCCGGCCGCTGCCAGCAAGCGGGTCGCGCTGGTCATCGGAAATGATTCCTATCAGCATGTGACGCCGCTGCGCAAAGCCGTCAACGATGCCGAGCGCGTCTCCAGGACGCTGAAGGGTCTGGGCTTCCAGGTCATCGCCGCCACCAACCAGAACCGCCGCGGCATGAGCGATGCGCTGCTCGCCTTCGAGCGCGCGCTGGGGCAGGGCGATACCGCCTTCTTCTTCTTTGCCGGGCACGGCTTCCAGATCCGTGGCGAGAATTACCTGCTGCCGACCGACATCCCGCTGGCGCTCGACGGCGAGGAGGAGAAGGTGCACGAGAACGCCTTTCTCGCCCGCCGCATCATGGAGCGGGTGCGTGGCAAGGGCGCGCGCACGACCATCGTGGTGCTGGATGCCTGCCGCAACAATCCCTTTGAGCGCGCCGGGACGCGCAGCGTGCGCGGCTCGGGCGCAGGTCTTGCGGCCATGAGCGAGGAAGGCTCCTTCGTCATCTATTCGGCATCGGAGAACCAGACTGCGCTCGATTACACGTCCGACGACGACAAGGACCCGAATTCGGTCTTCACCCGTTTCTTCGTTAAGGAACTGGAGACGCCGGGCTTGTCGCTGGTGCAGGTCGCCAAGCGCACACAGGCGAGCGTCACCGAACTGGCGCGCAAGGTGAAGCACGCGCAGCGCCCCGCCTATTACGACGAGATCGTCGGCGACGTGGTACTGAACGGCACGCTCGATCCGGAGAAGGCCAAGGAAACCTTTCCGCAGCAGGTTGCCGTCGTCACCCCGGTGCAGCCGTCTCCCTTGCCGCGCCGTGACGATCCCCCACCGGAACAGCTGAACGCGCCGCTCGCCAATTTCATGCGCCACAATGGCGGCTGGTCGGTGACGCTGTCCTTTGCCGACCCGGTGACGGCGATTGCCTGGCGGTTCGGCGAGAGCGGCAATTTCCGCGAGACCGGATTCCTCGATACGCTCGACCCGCGCACGCGGCGGCGGATGCCCAATCCGTCATTGCAACTCGATGCCGATGCGCCCGAAGGGACGATCTATGTCCGCTATGCCGATTTGCGCGGCGAATGGGCCGAGCCGTTTCCGATCAAGTTCGAGCCCAATGCGCAGCTGGAACGCGGCCAGCGGCAAATTCTCGAAATGACTGCCGGCAACTGGCTGTCCTTCCGCGAATTCAACGGCCTGATGGTCTATTACACGCACCTGATGTCGTATCGCTGCGCCCTGCGCGAGGTGAAGGCTGGAATCGATTCGACGGTCCCCGATCGCAAGATCGCGATGCCCGCCTGCGATCCGCGCAATCCCTCTGCGATCCCGTCCAGTGCGCAGCCTTATCTCAAGCTCAATCCGGGTACGAAATTCGTCTCGATCGAACTGACCTACAAGGACGGCACGGTGTCGGAGACAAAGACTTTCCGCGCCGATCCGCGCGGTAACCGTTAGAGCGTTTTCGAGCGAAGTGGATACCGGTTCGCGTCAAGAAAACGCGTCAATGCAAGAATCTAGAGCCCCGCCTTTGATTCCATCAAAGCCGGAACGACTCTAGCCCAGCATATTCGTGCGGCCCGGCTAGCGGGCACCAGTCCGGCAGCAAAATTGTCCAGACGTTCCGGCAATTTGGCCTTTGCCGGATCGTCCGGCGCCGCTACACCCGCGCCGGACAGGTTCAGGAGACTTTCGCTCAATGCGCACACAGGTTGGAATTATCGGCGCCGGTCCGGCCGGGCTGATGTTGTCGCATCTGCTGCATCTGCAGGGCATCGATTCCATCATCATCGAGAATCGCAGCCGCTCATACATTGAGCAGCGCATCCGCGCAGGATTGATCGAGCAATGGGTGATCGATCTTCTGATCGAAACCGGCATCGGCGACCGCATGAAGCGGGAAGCCATGTTCCATGACGGCATCAAGCTCGCCTTCAACGGCGAATTGCATCACATCGATTTCCACAAGCTGATCGGCAAGCGTGTTGCCATCTATGCGCAGCAGGAGGTGGTGAAGGATCTCGTCGAGCGGCGGCTGGCCGACAAGGGCCAGATCATCTTCGAGGTGGAGGACGTCAGCGTCCACGATTTCGCGGGCGACAAGCCGCGCATCAAGTTCCGCAAGGACGATACCGACCATGAGATTCAGTGCGACTTTATCGGCGGCTGCGACGGCTTCCACGGGATCTGCCGCCCGTCCTTCCCGGAAGGTGCGCTGACCTTCTACGACCGCGAATATCCGTTCGGCTGGCTCGGTATCCTGTCTGAATCACCGCCGCCGGACGACGAACTGGTCTACGCCTATCACAAGCGCGGCTTTGCGCTTTACACGATGCGCTCGCCGACACTGGCGCGGCTGTATCTGCAATGCGCGCCGGACGAGGATGTCGAGAACTGGCCCGACGAACGGATCTGGGAAGAATTGCATCTGCGGCTCGACGGCACCTGCAAGCTGCAGGAAGGCAAGATCCTGCAGAAGGGCGTGACGCCCATGCGCAGTTTCGTCACCGAGCCAATGCAGCATGGGCGGCTGTTTCTGGCGGGAGATTCGGCGCATATCGTGCCGCCGACCGGCGCCAAGGGCATGAATCTGGCGCTGGCCGATGTCCGCTTCCTGTCGCGCGCCATCGACGATTTCTACAAGAACGGCCGCACCGGACAGCTCGAATCCTATTCGGCCACCTGTCTGGAGCGGGTCTGGAAGGGACAGCGCTTTTCCTGGTGGATGACGCGGCTGTTGCATCTGTTTCCGGACGAGAATGCCTTCGACCGCCGCCGACAGCTTGCCGAAATGGATTATCTTGCGCATTCCGAGGCGGCCGCGATTTCACTGGCTGAAAACTACACCGGCCTGCCGATGAAATGAGGCCGGTGGCGGACCCTGGCGGCGAGGCAATTAGGACTATCGCGCGCCGCCATACGTTCGCTATGCTCAACGCCTGAAAGGCCGGCCGGCGATCATCGCCGTGACAATGGCCGCAGGAATAGGGAGGTATCGCATGACGCAAGGGTGGCGTGGCCGCTCAGGCCGTGACTGCATGTCCGGATCATCTGTAACC
>JAEVZN010000131.1 GCA_023392205.1 Pseudomonadota bacterium | reverse complement strand
CCAGAGCCGATGGAGAAATGCGCGGTCGCCTTGGCATCGCCGACGATGACGCAATTCTCGTACACCCAGCGCTCGCAACGGATGGCCGGGAAATTGCGCCACATCGACCGGTTGATGATGAGCTTGTGGCCCTGCAGCTCCTCCTTGAACAATTCCTCCATCAGCTTCGCGCTGCCTTCCTCGTCCATCGGATCGAGGCCGAACTTGGCGAAGGTCTCCGGATCGGTCTCGAAGATCCAGGTCGAGCGGCCGGGCTCGTACTGGTAGCAATGCACGATGACGATGCCGTAGGGCGTTTCGCGGAAGAAGAAGGTGAAGGCGTCGAACGGCCGGGTCGAGCCCATCCAGGTGAACTTGTTCGGGCGCAAGTCCGTATGCGGTTTGAAGTGATCGACAAAGGTCTCGCGCACCCGCGAATTGATGCCGTCGGAACCGATGACCAGATCGGCCTCGCGCAGCTCGGCCTTGATGTCGGTGACTTCGTGCTGGAATTTGAGTTCGACGCCCAGAGCCTGCGCGCGCTGATGCAGAAGCTTCAGCAGGGTCGCGCGCGAGCAGCCGCAAAATCCGTTGCCGCCGATGCGGTATTGCGCGCCCTTGAAATGGATCTCGATGTCGTCCCAATACGCGAAATTCTGCGTGATCGAGCGATAGCTCTCCAGATCGTAATGCTGGAAGGTCTCCAGCGTCTGGTCGGAAAACACCACCCCGAATCCGAACGTGTCGTCCGGGCGGTTGCGCTCCAGGACGGTGACGCGCGATTGCGGCCATGCCTTCTTGTAGAGAATTGAGAAATAAAGGCCGGCGGGGCCGCCGCCAATAATTGTGATCTTCATGCTGACGCCTCCGCGCCTGTGCGGGATTGGGGCTCTGGCGGATATTTTAAGCTTAAAATATCCGGATGCAACGCCTCAGTCCCTGAAGGTGAGCGCGGATGCCCGCGCCGGACGTTGAGAATGGCAGCCTGAGGCTAATGCGAATTGATGCCGCGCAAAAGCGGGACATCCGAGCCTGCCTCCGGGTCTGCTTGAACCCGAGAAACTTTAAGCTTAAAGTATTTATAGCATTTACCGGGAACATGGCATGGCTTCGCTCAGCGGGCGTCACGCACTGGTCACCGGCGGCGGCCGGGGTATCGGCCGTGCCGTGTCGGCCGCCTTGTCGCAGGCCGGCGCATCGGTGACCGTGCTCGGCCGCCAGCGCGCGGCGCTGGACGATGCCGTGGCGCAGAACGATGCCGCAGGTATTATCGTGGCCGACGTCACCGATCCGGCGGCGATTTCGGCCGGCGTGACCGAGGCCGTCTCCGCACGCGGGCCGTTCGACATTCTGGTCGCCAATGCGGGTGGCGCGGAAACTGGGCCTTTTGCCAAGACCGAAGCCGCGCAATTCCAGCGCATGTTCGACCTCAATGTTCTCGGCATCGTGCATCCGGCCCGCGCCTTGCTGGGCGACATGATCGCGCGCAAGTTCGGCCGTATCGTCGCGGTGGCGTCGACCGCGGGGCTGAAGGGCTATCCCTATGTGTCGGCCTATTGCACGGCCAAGCATGCGGTGGTCGGCCTGGTGCGCTCGCTGGCTTTGGAAACCGCACGGACCGGCGTGACCGTGAATGCCGTCTGCCCGGGCTATACCGATACCGATCTGGTGCGCGACAGTGTGGAGGCGGTGTCCAATAAGACCGGCAAGTCGCATGAGGATGTGGTCGCGTCCTACGTCAAGGACATGCCGGTCGGGCGTCTGATCCGGCCCGACGAGGTCGCCGCGGCAGTGCTCTATCTGTGTTCAACGGAGGCGGGTGCCGTGACCGGCACCGCCATGACCGTGGCCGGCGGGGAAATATGATGGCCGAGGGCATCGTGATCCCGCTCGATGCGGAAACCAAGGTGGCCGAGCGGCCGGGCGATCACGAATCCGAATTGCGGCTGTGGCTGCGGCTGCTCACCTGCACGACATTGATCGAGAGCGAGGTGCGCCAGCGCCTGCGTGCCGCCTTCGACGTCACGCTGCCGCGCTTCGACCTGATGGCACAGCTCGACAAGGCGCCGAACGGCATGACGCTGGGCGAACTCTCGCAGCGGATGATGGTGTCGAACGGCAATGTCACCGGTCTGGTCGAGCGGCTGGTGTCGCTGGATCTGGTCGAGCGCAAACCCGCCCCGAATGACCGCCGCGCGATGATCGTGACGCTCACCCCCGAGGGCCGCCGTACCTTCCGCGCGCTGGCCCGCACCCATGAAAACTGGATCGCCGACATTTTCGCCGGCCTCACACCTGCCGAGATCGAGACCCTGATGACATTGCTTGCCAAGACCAAGACGTCCGCCCGCAAGGCTATCGATACTGCGGGGAGGACGCGATGAGCCTCAACACGCATCATCCGGTGCCGCTGCCGCTCGCCGATTACAAGGCGCAGCATGTGAAGCTTGTGGTCGAGGGCAAGGTGGCGACGCTGACCCTGAACCGGCCGGAGCGCAAGAATCCGCTGACCTTCCAGAGCTATGCCGAGATTGCCGGTATCTTC
>JAEVZN010000116.1 GCA_023392205.1 Pseudomonadota bacterium | reverse complement strand
GGATGGGTGCGATCACGGTTTAGCCGTCCCCGCGCACCCGCCGCCGTTTCGCCCCGCCCCAGCGGCTTTACATAACTTTACATTACGCACATCGCCCCGAAACGGCGTCGGTCCAGATTGCATCCGTGGCCGCGACGAACCCCGCGCCGCGCCACGCCATCTGGAGACCTCCCCCATGACGCAAGCTCATTCCCCCGACCCGCAGGCTGACCACAATGCCGACCGGCCGTATCTGCCTGTCCTCCAGCGCCCGCCGGTGCCGCGCACGCGGCGCACCCGCGCCCTGATGTTTGCAACCCTCGTAGTTGCCGCCGGCCTCACCGGTGCCGCCGTCACCAAGGCGTTCAGCAATCCCTTCATCTTCACGTCCGGCTGGGCGCCCGGCTGCGCATCCGGCGGCATGACCCGTGCCGGCGGCGCCTGCCACCTCAATCCGGAAGCGATGGAGGATCGCGCCGACCGCATGGTGCGCCACCTCGCCATCGAACTCGATGCCAATGCCGAACAGCAGGAACGCCTGCGCGGCATCGTGCGCGGTCTGGTCAAGGATGTCGTGCCGCTGCGCGAGAAAACCGCCGAGGCGCGGCGCCAGGCGCGCAACCTTCTCACCCAGACCAGCATCGACCGCGCGGCGATGGAAAAGCTGCGCGCGGAACAGATGTCGCTCGCCGACAGCGTGTCGCGGCGCATCACCCAGGCACTCGGCGACGCCGCCGAGATCCTCTCCCCAGAACAGCGCCGCAAGCTTAGCGATCGCTTCCCGCGCTTCGGCGAGAACGGCCCCGGCTGGCGGCGCGGCTGACGCCAGCCGTTTCACCAGTTTGCGCCATTCCCGCTCCTGAAAGCCCGTGGAGTCTTCTCCACCGGGAGCGGGAAACTGGGTGGGGGTCCGGTGTCAGTCCCCGGTACATCAATGGACCCCCACCCTTCTTTCTCCGTCTTTCGCATGATGCAGGTTGTAACGCCTTGCGGCGCGCGCGTGTTTGAGGTCACTGCCATTCCATGAGCGACCGAATCCTGATCATCGAGGACGACCGGCGGCTGGCCGACATGGTGGCGAGCTATCTCGGCGAGACCGGCTTCGCGACCATGGTCTCGCGCACCGGCGCAGGCGGCATCGCCCTGCATGGCCGCGAGCCCTTCGACGTGCTGGTGCTCGACCTGATGCTTCCAGATATGGACGGGCTCGATGTCTGTCGCCGCATCCGCGAAAAATCGCAGACGCCGATCCTCATGCTGACCGCACGCGGCGATGCGATGGACCGCGTGGTGGGCCTTGAAATGGGCGCCGACGATTATTTGCCCAAGCCCTTCGAGCCACGCGAATTGCTGGCGCGCCTGCGCGCCCTGTTGCGGCGCGCGAAGAATAACGGAAATTCCACCGCGGTGCTGCGCTTCGGGCGCCTCGACATCGACACCGGCGCGCGCCAGGTGCGGCTCGACGGCGAGGATCGCACGCTCACCGCCTATCAATTCGCATTGCTGCTGGCGCTCGCCGAACATGCCGGCCGCGTCCTGTCGCGCGATGCGCTGATGAACCTGATGAAGAACGAAACGCTGGACGCCTTCGACCGCTCCATCGACGTGCATATCTCGCGCATCCGCGCCGCCATCGAGGACGATCCGAAAAAGCCCAGGCGCGTCATCACCGTGCGCGGCGCGGGCTATGTCTTCGCCAAAGCACAGGATTGAGCGGACGATGCCGGCCGCATGAAGCACCTCTACCAGAAAATCTATCTCACCATCGTGGTCGCATTGCTCGCGGTCGTGGTGGTGGCGGGCGCGTTGTGGCGCTTCGGCGCGGAGCCCGCGGTCTTCCAGGAAGGCTATCAGGTGGCCGGCGAGATGTTTGCGATCTCGCTCGCACCCGCCGACGCAACGCAACCCGAACAGCTTCAGGCGCTGGAAAGCCTGGCGCGGCGCATGAAGCTCGATCTGACGCTGTTCGATTCCGCTCTGCAGCCGCTGGCGCAGACCGGGCGCGAACTTCCCCCGCCCTGGCGCGACCGGCCGGGCTGGGTCGGCGGACCCGGCGACAAGGCGCTGGCGCTGCGTCTGCCGGACGGACGCTGGGTCGTCGCCGGCGCACCGCCGCGCGAACGCCATCCGGCTATCGGACTGATCCTCGTGCTGGGCAGCATCGCCTTGCTGATCGCGATCTGCGCCTTCCCCGTGGTGCGCGGCCTGACGCGGCGGCTCGAACGTCTGCAGCAGGGCGTGGAGACGCTCGGCTCCGGCACGCTCACCGCACGGGTGAAGGTGGAAGGCCGCGACGAGGTCGCGCGTCTGGCGCAGAGCTTCAACAACGCCGCCGCGCGCATCGAGGAGCTTGTGAATGCGCACCGGCTGCTGCTCGCACATGCCTCGCATGAATTGCGCACGCCGCTGTCGCGCATCCGGCTCGGACTTGAATTGCTCGGCAGCAGCAACGATCCGAAATACCGGGCCGCCATCGAACAGGACATTGCCGAACTCGACAAGATCGTCGACGACATCCTGCTCGCCAGCCGTCTCGACCTGACGCATGAATTGCAGACACGCGAAGAGGTCGATCTGCTGGCGCTCGCCGCCGAGGAAGCCGTGCATTACGAGGAATGCAGCGTCCAGGGCGAATCCGTCACCGTGCTGGGCGACGCAAGGCTCCTGCGCCATGTGATCCGCAATCTGCTCGACAATGCCGCCCGGCATGGCAAGCCGCCCTGCAATGTGACGGTCCGCCGCGAGGGGGCCCGCGTCATCGTCGATGTGTCCGATGGCGGACCCGGCATTCCCGAGGCCGAACGCGATCGTGTCTTCGTCCCCTTCTATCGCCTGAACGGCGAGATCAATGGCTCCGGCCTTGGGCTGTCGCTTGCAAAGCGCATTGCACAGATGCATGGCGGCGATGCCTTCGTGTACCGCTTTGCGGACCGGGGCAGTTGTATCGGCATCGACCTGCCGAGCGCAGATCAGCCATCGCCGGAGGGCGATTGATCGCACCTGCTGATTGTTTATGGTCCGCGGCATCATGCATGCGGGAATCCCCGGCGCCTTCGGCACCGTCGTCTGTCTCGGCATCGTCCAGATCCTCGCCTGGGGATCGTCCTTCTATTTTCCCGCCGTGTTCGCGCCGGCGATTGTCGCCGAGACTGGATGGCCGTTGCCCTGGGTGGTGGGCGGCGTCTCGCTCGGCCGTCTGGT
>JAEVZN010000009.1 GCA_023392205.1 Pseudomonadota bacterium | reverse complement strand
CGGGCCCAGAGCAACAGGTGGACGCCGAGCAGTCCCGCCGCCGCGCCGGCCGCCAGCGCGACGGCCTCGTCGACGAAGCCCGGCGGGTGATCGGGCAGGTAGGCCCGGTGCGGGTCCTGCCGGTCGTAGCGGATGCGGACCGGTTGCTGCTCGCCGAGCTCGGTCGTGTCGCCGACCTCGACCACGGCGTCGCTCCGCACCGGCCACCCCGGCGCCTCGAAGGTCACGAGCACGTGGTCGGCGCCGTACGGCACGGTCCTCACCACCCCGTGCACGGTGCCCCCCTCCCGGTCGAGCTCGGTCTGGAACTGGGCCTTGTCGAGCACACCGGCGACCGCCGCCGCCGAGAGCGCGACCGCCACCTGTGATCGGTTGTGGCCGTTTGCATCACGTTTCTGATGCCGAACGCATAGACCTGAGCCGGATCTGCGAAGGTGTTGGTGACGGCTTCGATCCGCTGCGCGAGCGAATCCATGACGCGCTCCATGACGCACGTCGCAAGGTCGTCCTTGGATGCGAAGTAATTGTAAACCGTCCCGGCACCGACATCGGCGAGTTCAGCGATCTCCGCCATCGTCGCCGCGTCGATGCCCTTCCTGGCCATGACGGTGTGGCCCGCGATCAACAGCGCTTCGCGGTTTTGCCGTTTTCGGCGCTGCGCCCGGTTTTCCTCCCGATCTCGGACCGTTATCCCGCTTTCATTCATATCTGAACATGCCTCACTCAAGGGCGCGAGAATCAATTCTGAATCGGTCGGAAAATGCCGACTCCAAAGGATATATACTCGCGAATCCACTGGACCTCAAACCTGAATAGCCACGCATCAAATCGATCTCACACGCTCCACTTGTCAGAGTTGACTGGGGTTCACTTTCATCTAACCTGAGCCGCTAATTTCGCCCGGCCTGCGCGCAGGACAATCGGGCGGTTGGGAGGAATGAAGTGATCGATAAATTTCCGTCAGACGAGACATCCAGGCGCAAGATGCTGCTCGAACAGGTGGCAGCCATCGGCGACACCCTGAAGGCATCCGGCCCGAGCAGCGAGGAACTGGGCACGCTGGCTCCGGAAGCTGTGACGGCGTTGCGCGAATCCGGAATGTTCCGCCTCAAATTATGCAGCGAAATGGGTGGCGCGGAGGCCGATCCCGTCACCGAGATGAAGGTGCTGGAGGGTCTCGCCTATAACGATTTGACCAGCGGCTGGTGCACAATGGTGGGCGCAACGGCCATCGCCTCGCTCGGCACCTTCCTCAAGGGCGGCGCGCTCGAGCGGGTCTTCGGCAATGGCGAAATTCCGACCGCCTCGATCTCGTTCTTCCCGGCCGGACGCGCCAGGAAGGATGGTGACGGCTATCGCGTCAGCGGACGCTGGCGTTTCAACAGCGGCATCCGCCACGCGGAATGGGTTGTAGGCGGCACCGTGATCGAGGATGCCAGTCAAGGCGAGGCGCCCGTGCGGTTTTTTACGTTCCCGCAAAAGGACGTCACGCTCTACGACAATTGGGGCGGCGTCACCGGGCTGAAGGGGACCGGCTCCTGCGATTGCTCGCTTGAGGATTACTACGTGCCCGCGGACCAGACCTTCGTCTGGGATCTTCTCGAGCCCGAACCCGTGCGCGGCGGTCCATCCTTCCTTTTCCCGCCCTTTGCTTATGTGGCCAAGGAGCACGGCAGCGTTGCCATCGGCGGCGCACGGCGTGCGCTCGATGAGCTCATCACCATCGCGACGACGACACGCGGCGCCTTCCGCGCCTCAAAGCTCGACGAGCGTGCGGTCGTGCACCGCTTCATTGCCGAAGCCGATCTCAAGCTTCGCGCCGCGCGCGCATTGATGCACGAGCGCTACGAAGTCCTGTATGACAAGGTCAAGGCCGGCAACAAGCCGGATGGCGCCGATATCGCCGACGTGCGCGCAATCTGCGTGCATGCCACGGACGTGGCGATCTCGGTTGCGACGATGGCATATCACTTTGCCGGCAATACCGGGCTGCACCATCCGAACGTACTCGGACGGCTTCTTCGCGACCTTAACACTGCCGGCATTCATCAGGTGATGAGCGAAACGGCCTACGAGAACCACGGCAAATTTCTGCTTGGATTGCCCGCCGATCCGCTGGCCTGAACGGAAACGCGCCGCACGATTCCGGGCCGGACAGGAGCGACCTTGCGCGCCGCCGAATGAAGTTGTGGTGAAGCCGTCGATATCACCGAAAACAGACACCGGCCATCAGCCGACCGACATGACATAGCCAATTCGCGGAGAGCCTGAACGGTTCTCAGCTCAAGACGGCATCGGCTGCATCCGGCTTGTCCTTCGGACATAAAACCATCTGTGATGACCGCTGCGGCCTTGCCCCCTGCGGGTCGTTGGCGGGCCTGTTGCGGCTTCGGCGCGAATCGGCAGCCCCGTCCGCCGTAAATCCTCGATATCTTTGTGAAATTTCACTATTTTCCCGAACCATGGGCTCCCTACTTGTAAAACATGGTGGATATAGGTAGAGATATTTTTGTGAAATTTCAGAGGCGGTCATGCTCGAACTCGGCTTCCACGACACAGACATCCGCCGCGAACCGGCCTCGCTCAACAAACTCGTGGTGGCGGGGTGGACGGGACGCGATTCCGCGGCCGTTGCGCACCACATCGAGGAACTGAAAGCACTCGGTGTGCCGGCCCCCTCTCGCACGCCGCTCTTCTATCTCGGCAGTCTGTCACGCGTGACTTGCGCCAGCGCGATCGAGGTTCTGGGCGGCGATACCAGCGGCGAAGCCGAATTCGTCCTGTTGCAGCACAAGGGTGCTCTCTGGGTCGGCATCGGCTCCGACCATACCGATCGCAAGCTTGAAGCCTACGGCGTGGCAGCTTCGAAGCAGATCTGTGACAAGCCAATCGGCACCGAATTCTGGCGCTACGACGCGGTCGCGCCGCATTGGGACCAGCTCATGCTGCGTGCCCATGCGACCATCGACGGAAAACGCGAGCTCTATCAGGACGGACCGGTGGCGAAGATGATGTCGCCAAAGTCCCTGCTCTCCCTTTATACAGAGAACGGTACGCTTCCGGACGGAACACTGATGTTCTGCGGAACGCTGGCCGCCATCGGGGGTATTCGCCCCGCCGACCGTTTCGAATGCGAGTTGATCGATCCGGTCTTGCAGCGAACGATCCGCTGCGACTACGACATCAATGTCCTGCCGGTTATAAGCTGACGGCACCGGCGATGAAGCAGAAGCGCAATACCATGCCGCCTCAAGCTTCGCCACTGACGCCAGCGCCCCTGACGGTCGTTGCGCCGGCTGCGACGTCCCTTCGGGATGCGGCCTATGACGCGATCAAGCATCGCATCATCACCTGTGTCTTCAAGCCGGGAGACTATCTCAACGAGGCCTACGTCTCCGCGACGATCGGCATTGGCCGGACGCCGGTGCATCAGGCGATCGACCGCCTGACCAATGACGGCCTCCTCGAAGTGATCCCGCGCAAAGGTGTGATCGTGAAGCCGGTCAGCCTGGACGAGGTCGCCCAGATCATCGACGCGCGTCGAATCAACGAGCCCTATTGCGCGCGCCTCGCGGCCGAACGGGCCGATCACATCGACATCTCCACGCTAGGGGACATTCTCAACCGCGCCGATGCCTGGACCGAGGTGCGCAATATCGAGCAGATGATGCTGCTTGATCGCGAATTCCATATCGCACTGGCGAAAGCCGCAAAGAATGCAGTGATGTCCGGAATCTTGCAGAACCTGCACGATCGCTCGCTGCGCTTCTGGTTCATCTCCCTCACCGCTCACAATCATCATCGTGAGGTCCAGAGGGAACATCGCGCCATCTTCGAGGCGATCAGAACCCACAATCCCGAGGCCGCCGCGCAAGCGATGATCGACCATGTCGATTCATTCCGCCGTAACGTGACACGCTATCTCGAGCGGGGATCCGCATGACAAAACCTCATCTTGAATTCTTTTCCCTTGACATGGACGAGGGTTGGGCCTCCCCGCCCGGCTATCCTGCGGGAATCCAGCAGAAAATCCTGACCAGCGATCTCGACGAAGTCAAAAAGACAGGCAGCCGCACGCGCCTCCTGCGCTTCGCGCCCGGCGAATATACCAGCACGCCGTTCGTCCACGATCATTGGGAAGAAGTCTACTTGATGTCCGGTGACCTGATCGTCGGCAACGATGCCGAAGGAAATGGCGGCGAGCGTTTTACCGCGCCGACCTATGCCTGCCGTCCGCCCGGTGCGGTGCACGGCCCCTTCAAGTCGGACAACGGCTGTCTCCTCTACGAACTGCATTTCTACGAAATGAGCGTCTCGAAAGAGGCGTAAACATCTCACCCACGTGCCAGAACAGATCGAACGGAGTTCCCTATGCGTCTATCCCGAATATTGTCTCATGCCTCAGCAGCTATCGCGGGCATTGTCGCTGTCGCGATCACCGGTCAAGCGCTCGCCAGCGCCCAGGACTGGCCTCAGCGTCCGGTTACGCTGATCGTGCCCTACGCAGCCGGGGGTAACACCGACGGCATCGCGCGCATTGCAGCCCAAAGGCTCAGCGAAGCATTAGGCCAGCAATTCGTGGTAGAGAACCGGCCCGGAGCGGGCGGCGCGATTGCCGCCGATGTTGTCTCCAAGGCCGCACCGGACGGGCACACGCTTCTGGTCGCCGCCCTGCCGGTGATGGCGATCGTCCCCGTGATCAACAAGGTGCGGTACGATCCGATCAAGGACTTCACGCCTATCAGCAATATTGCGACCAATCCCTTTGTAATCGTCGTGAACAAGGACGTTCCGGTCAAGACGCTCAAGGAATTCGTCGAATACGCCAAGGCGCGAAAGGGCGAACTGAGCTACGGCTCGGCAGGCATCGGCAGCCTGAACCATCTTTCGATGGCGCTCTTTCTGAAGCAAGCCGGTCTGGAGATGACCCACGTGCCCTACAAGGGCAATGCGCCGGCGCTCTCAGACGTTGTCGCCGGCCATATCCCGGCCATGTTCTCCAACTTCTCGGATGCAATGCCGCAAGCCAAGGCCGGCAATGTCCGCATGATCGCGCTCTCGTCCGATACGCGCAATCCGCTCGCTCCCGACGTGCCGACCGTTGCGGAATCCGGCTATCCGGATTTCGCGATCCTGACATGGAACGGATTGGTGGCGCCCGCAAACACACCGGAGCCGATTGTGGAAAAGATCGCGGCCGTGCTGAGCGCCGCCGTCAAAGACGAAAAGTTCGCAGCGCGTCTGTCCGAATTCGGCGTGGATCCGCTCGGCAATTCGCCTGCAGACTTCAGGAAGATGCTGGCGCGCGACGTCAAGACGTGGGCCGAGGCCATCGACCTCGCCGGCCTCAAGCAGAAATAGCAGGGGCTCCCCATGAACCAGGGTCCGGTCTTGGTGGCTGGCGGCGGGCCGGTCGGTGTCATCACGGCCCTCGCCCTGGCCCAGCGCGGCATTCCGGTCCGCGTATTCGAGGCTGCGGAGAGCGTCAACGATGCTCCCCGCGCTTCGACGCTTCATCCGGCCACGCTGGAAATGCTGGCCGGCGTCGGGCTGCTGGACGATGTGATCGCGCGCGGCCTCGTCGCCCGAACCTTTCAGTTCTGGGACAGGCCAACCCGCAATGTCGTGGCCGAATTCGACCATGCCATTCTGAAAGACGACACAGCCTATCCCTTCGTGGTCCAGTGCGAACAGCACAAGATCGCCAATCTCGCGATTGAGAAACTTCGTGCCTTCGCGCATGCCGAGGTTACCTTTTCCGCTCCGGTGACCGCTATCGCAGCGGCCGACGATCACGTCGATATCACGGTCACCATCGACGGCCGCGACCGGACGATTTCGGGAAGTTACCTCGTCGGCGCCGACGGTGGGCGCTCGACGGTGCGCAAGTCGCTCGACATCCCGTTTGACGGCTACACCTTTCCCGAACGCTTTCTCGTCCTCACCACTCTTTTCGATTTTGCAACCGAACACGGCGTCGCCTATCGCGCCTATTTCTCCGACCCGGACGAATGGACCAATCTGTTCAAGGTCGCAGGCGACGACGGCACGGGCCGCTGGCGCGCGGTGTTCCCGACGCTGCCGGGACAGACCGATGAAGAGGTTCTCAACGAGGCGGCAACCGAAGCGCGGCTTCAGAAATTCTTTCCGAAGTCCGGAGCCTACGAGATTGTCCACCGCAATATCTATCGGGTTCATCAACGCGTCGCGGCGCGCTTTCAAGAGAGCCGCGTGTTCCTTGCGGGCGATTCCGCGCATGTGAACAATCCGATCGGAGGCCTCGGCCTCAATTGCGGAATTCATGACGCGATTCACCTCGCGTCGCTTCTGGCGAGCGTGTTACGCGGCGAGCGATCCGAAGGCGATCTTCAGTCTTACGATGCGGTCCGGCGACCAATGAACATCGAATATGTCCAGCAACAGACCATCGCCAACAAGAAGCGCCTCGAGGAAAAGGAGCCGGCGATGCGGCAGGCCAATTTCGACAATCTCCGCCGCACCGCCGCGGACCCTGTCGCGCATCGTGCGTTTCTGATGCGCACATCGTTGCTGGAAAGCGTCCGCAAGCAGAAGGCTGCCGCATGACCTCGTCATCACGCCGCTTCAAGATCGCCGTCCCGGATCTGATCTCGAACTCGTATTTTCCGGCCATCGCAGCGACCGAACTCGGCAAGTTCCGCGACCAGGGCCTCGACGCCGAGATCCAGCTCATCTTCCCCGTGAACAAGGCCTATGAGGCCTTGCGCGCGGGCGATGTCGATTGCGTTGCGGGCTCGGCGCATTCGGCCCTCGCGGCTTTTCCGGAATGGCGCGGCGTGAAGCTTCTCTGCGCGCAGGGCCAGGGCATGTACTGGTTCCTGGTCATGCGGTCCGACCTGAAGCCGGTGCGCGGAGACGCGACCGTCATCCGGGGCCGAAAGATCGGCGCCGCCCCCTGGGTCGATCTCGGACTCAAGCAGCTCATCGTGGCAGCCGGGCTGGATGAGGCCCGTGACAACATCATGATTGCACCGGTCCCGAACACCGGAAGCGCCAGCGTGAATTTCGGCCTGACCGCGGCGAAGGCGCTCGAGGACCGGCTGATAGATGGCTTCTGGGCCAATGGAATGGGTACCGAAGTCGCCATCCAGAGCGGTGCCGGAACGATGGTTCTGGATATCCGTCGCGGCGACGGTCCGAAAGAATGCTTCAATTACACCATGGCCTCGCTGGCCGTGTCCGATGACTTTCTGGCGCGCAGACCGGACGATGCACGCCGCGCCATCACGGCCATGAACGAGACCCATGCCGCCTTGAAACAGGATGTTTCACTGGCGACGCAGATAGGCGCCAAGGTGTTCCCGGAGCGGGAGGCCTCGCTGATTGCCGGATTGATCGAACGCGACCTGCCGGCCTATTCCACCGAAATCTCCCCGCAATTCGTTGCGGCGATGAATGAGTTTGCGCGGCAACGCCGTATTCTTAAGGGCGATCCGGCCTACGATGACGTTGTCGCCGTGATGCGCTGAGAGTCTTTCTCGCGACATGGAAACGGATCGCGGCAGGGTATCGCGCGATGATCAACTCATGCCAAGCAGCGCGTAGATCTGGCGGGAATAGGCGCCGAAGGCCTCGCTCGTCTTGAGTTCCAGGGTACGGCGCGCCGGCAAATCGATGGTGATGTCGGCAGCCATCCGCGCCGGCCCCGCCGTCAGCACGACCACACGCTGGCCGAGAAAGACAGCCTCGCCGATTCCGTGTGTCACCAGAACGATCGTCTTGCCGCTCTGCTCCCAGATGCGCAGCAATTCCACGTTCATGCGTTCGCGGGTGAGTGCATCCAGCGCCCCGAAGGGCTCATCCATCAATATCAGTTTCGGATCGTGGATCAGGGAGCGCGCGATTGCGACGCGTTGCTGCATGCCGCCGGACAATTCGTAGGGGTATTTCCGCTCCGCATCCGTCAGGCCGACGAGATGGAGCAGATCCCGCGCCCTCTCCTTGCTGGCCTTGCGCGGCAGGCCGAGGATATCCGCAGGGAGCAGTACATTTTCGAGCACCCTGCGCCACTTGAGCAGAAGCGGCTGCTGAAACGCGATGCCGACATCCCTGCCCGGCACAAACGGCTCGGCAGGACTGCCGATGGATATCGACGAACCGGCATCGGCCTGCAGCAGACCTGCCAGGATACGAAGCAGCGTGCTCTTGCCGCAACCGGAAGGCCCGACCAGACAGACAAGCTCGCCCTTGCGTACATCGAAGCTTGCGTCGGTGACCGCTGGAAAATCCACGCCTTCGCGCGTGAACGTCTTGGCGACGTTGCGCAGCCGGATGAAGGGAGCGCCATCGACGGTATCAGAGGTTTGCGGTTCAGTTGATGCGGGCATCTCGAACCACCACCAGCGACTCAAGCGCCGACACAAGCCCGTAAAGCACGATGCCGATCAGACTGATCAGAAGCACCGCCATCATCATGGCGGCCGTGTCGAGCCGCACCTGGACCTGCAACATGAGATATCCGAGGCCCGCTTCGGAGCCGATGAACTCGCCGACGATTGCACCCGCCACGGCAAGAACCGCGCCGACCTTCATGCCCGAGAACAGGTAAGGCAGCGATCCGGGCAACTGAATTCTGGTGAATATCTGCCAGCGGGTCGCGTGTAATGCATTCACAAGCTCCAGAAGCTCGGGCTCCGTCTCACGCAAGCCGCGTAGCGTGGTCAGGAGTATCGGAAAGAATGCGATCGAGAAGGCAATGACGACGTTGGTGACAATCCCGTAGCTCATCCAGACGATGATCAGCGGCCCCAATGCGACTTTCGGGATCATGTTGAAGGTCACAAGCAGCGGCATCAGGAGCGCCAGTCCCAGGCGACTCCACGTGAACGCCAGCGCGAAAAGCACGCCCAGAACGGTGGCGAGCAGGAAGCCACCGAAAATCTCGATGGCTGTCACCGCCGTGTTGGTCCACCAGTCGTAACGGTCGTTGGCGAGTGTTGCGACGGTCGCGAACGGTGACGGAAGAATAAAAGCGGGGATGTTGCCGAGCCTGACGACAAGATACCAGGCCAGCACCACCAGCACATGCGCAAGGACCGCAACGGCCGCGAGTTGGACGGTCCTGCGCTGCACTTTGGCCGCTTCAGTTCGTCTGACGCGCCGGCAGGCGGAGCGAAGTATCCAGCATCGAATTGGTCGCCAGGGCGTCCGCCTCGAAAGCCTCCTTCAAATCGAAATTCTCCCGCACGACCGTGAGATCGTTCTTCACACGCTCGGGCACAAACCAGCCGAAGGCCTGCTGCCGGAAGGCGTCGTCGTCGAACAGGGCGGACACCGTCAGTTTCCAGTTCTGCATCTCTTCATCCGCTTTTATGCCGGACACGACGGCCGTCATCGCGGCGATGCAGGGCTCCGGTTTCTGCACGCAATGGAGATAGGCACGCTGCGACACCCTCGTCACCGCGCGCACAACTTCCGGCTTGTCCTTCAGGAACTTGCCATTGGCGAGCAGGCTGTTGCCGTAAAGATTCAGACCCAGCGAACGCCAGGATGCAAAGCCGAGATCGTCGCCGATCTCACGCTGCATGATATAATGATAATTGTAGAAGAATGTCGTGACGTCGATCTGCTTCGACAGGAGAGCCGCAGGTTTCGCAGCCGGATTGATGTTGACCCAGGTCACGCCACCCGGATCGATCCCGATCCGCTTGGCGATGGCCGGCCACATCACGCGGGCCGCGTCGCCGGGCGGATTGCCGAGCTTGCGTCCCGAAAAATCGCGCGCCGACTTGATGCCCGAGGATTTCAGCCAGTAGAACCCCTGCGGCGAATTCGCAAAGATATTCATGACCGCAACCAAATCCGCGCCTGCGCCGCGCGCGACCATCGCGGAACCGAGATCGGCGATGCCCATTTCCGCGCCCGCCCCGACGCGAGCCGCGGAGGCACCGGACCCGCGCGCGATTTCAAGCCGCACGTCGACGCCTGCGTCGCGATACCAGCCTTCCTGGATGGCATAATAGAGTGGCGCATGATCGCCGGACGGGACCCAGTTCAGGACGAGGGTGACCCGCTCCTGCGCCGAAGCCGGCGTTACGATCTGAAAACCGATCGCCGCGAACGCTGCCGCTACCCATTTCTTCATGTTGTTTCCTCCCGTTGACGATTCTTTGCATGACGGTTCTTTGCCGCCTTGTACGCCTCGCGCACGTGATGCGCCAATTAACTAGTTAATTAGCTTAAGCGCTCCGTGATTGTCAGGTCAAGCGGGTCTTTCCCGCAGCCAGCCGATCTTCTCCGTCATCGCCTTCGCGCAAATAGGTCAGCACGACATCGACGATGTGCCGGCGGCGGCGCTCCCGGCGCGCGCGCGCATTGAGATCGGTGCGCAGGATCACGCTCAAGGTATGGCGATTGGAGAGATAGAAATAGGACAAGCCGGTAATGGTGATGAACAACTCCTGCGCATCTACCGCAGCGCGAAACACGCCCTGCTCCCGTCCGCGCGCCAATTGGCGGTCCAGCAAGGACAGCAGCGGATCGTAAAAGTGTGCGATGCGCTCCGACCCCCTGATGTGCCTGGCATGATGGATGTTTTCGGTTGAGAACAGCCGGATCACATCGTCCGAGGTCACGAACAGATCGAAAGTCGCCTCCGTAAAGCGTTGAATCGCCTTTTCCGGCGCAAGGTTTTCGAGTTCGAGGTCACCGTGATGCGACCGCACGTCGCCGTACACCTCCTCCATCACCGCAACGAAAAGCTGCTCCTTCGATCCGAAATAGTGATACAGCAAATTCGGATTGACCCCGGCCGCGCGCACGATGCTTTCGGTTCTCGCGCCGGCAAAGCCCTTCTCGGCGAATTCGGCGCGCGCACAAGCCAGAATTCGCGCGCGCGTATCGCCCTGTGCTCCGCCGCGTGCGGCCGGCCGCGGCGCGCGTGCCTCCCGTTCGCTGGTGCCTTCCACAGTCGACGCTTCGGCGTCCTCTGCACGCGTCCGGCGAGGCCGCTTTGCTGCCTTTTGCATGTCAAAACATCGTCCCGCGGGCGTACCGCATTGCAACCACATCCGGCCCATTGGCACTTGACCGGAGAAACCACGCAAGACTATTTTTAACTAAGCACTTAATCAAGACCGGCCTGCCCAATGGCATGGACGGCTGCGGGAGGCATGATGAGACGGCTCGGACGACCATTCGCATTCTCGAAATCTCTCGCGCGGCAGAACCCTTGAGCCTTTCCCGCCCTGCCCGAAGACGCGAGGACCTTCGGCTTGTGACCGGGGCCGGCGTCTTTGCCGACGATCTGGACTTGCCCCATCAGGCGCAAGCGGTGTTTGTCCGGTCATCGGTCGCACATGGCATTCTGAACGGCATCGATATTGCGGCCGCGCGCAAGGCGCCGGGCGTCCTCGGCGTCTTTACGGCCGCTGATCTTGCCGCCGCCGGTATCGGCGACATTCCGTATCTGCCGATACCCGGTTTTGCGATGCCGACGCCGGTCGATGCACCGCGGCCGGCGCTCGCAACTGGCAGAGTGCGGCATGTCGGAGAGCCTGTTGCGCTGGTTGTCGCAGAGACGCGATTGCAGGCTGAGGATGCCTGTGAACTCGTCAGCGTCGATATCGACCCTTTGCCCGCCGCCGTCGACACCGCCAAGGCGGTAGAGCCCGGCGCCCCGCGTGTCTGGGATGAGGCTGTCGACAATATCGCCCTCACCTATCGGGGCGGCGACAGCGAAGCGACCGCAAAAGCCTTCGCGCGGGCGGGTCACGTCACCCGCTTGCGCATCGTAAACAATCGGGTGATCGCCAATCCGATCGAACCGCGCACTGCAATCGCGAGCTACGACGACGCAATACAGGCATGGCAGCTCGTTTGTGCGAGCCAGGGCGTGCAATACATGCTTCGGGTGCTGTGCGACCATACCTTCAAGGTGCCGCGCGAGCGGATGCTGGTCTTCACACACGATGTCGGCGGCGCGTTTGGCGTGAAGGAACAGCCCTATCCGGAAGATGTCTGTATCCTCCACGCGGCGCGCGCGATCGGCCGCCCGGTCAAATGGCAGGGCACACGCGCCGAGCATCTGCTGTCCGACAATCATGCCCGCGACTCGGTCATGGATGCAGAACTCGCGCTCGACCGTGATGGAAATTTCCTCGCGGTGCGCCTGTCGGTGCTCGACGCCATGGGCGCCTATTATTCGGTTCACGGTCCCTACGTCACCATCCGGAACACGACAAACGGGCTGCCGCTTGTCTATCGCACGCCGTGCATCGACGTCACGGTGAAGCTTGTGATGACAAACACCGCATCGGTCGGTCCCTATCGCGGCGCCGGACGCGAGGCAGCGGCCCTCGTCATGGAGCGGCTTGTCGACGCTGCGGCGCGCGAAACAGGACGCGATCCGGTTTCGTTGCGCCGCCAGAATCTCATTCCGCCGTCTGCAATGCCTTATCGCTCGCCTTCCGGCCGCCTGTATGACAGCGGGCACTTCGAAGCCGTTCTCGACAAGGCGCTGGCCCTGGCCGACTGGGACGGATTTTCATCACGAGAGGCAGCGTCGCGCGCCAGCGGAAAGATCCGCGGGCGCGGATTGTCATGCTTTCTGGAATGCATCGGCGGTCTTCTCTACGAAAGCGCCGAAATCAGATTCGCGGATGACGGCAACATCGATCTCGTCGTTGCGACCCAGTCGAGCGGACAAGGACACGAGACGAGCTTTGCCGAACTGGTCGGCGCGCAACTCGGCGTGAATCCGGAGCTGGTGCGCCTGCGCCAGGGCGACAGCCGCGATGTGCCGCGCGGACTGGCATCGATCGCCTCCCGCTCGATGTTGATGGCGGGATCCGCGCTGTTTCTCTCCTGCGAAGAAATCGTCCGCAAGGCCCGGTTGCTGGCGGCGCATAAGCTTGAAGTGAACCCCGCCGATATCGAGTTTTCCGATGGCGCATTCCGTATCGTCGGCACGGATCGCAGCATCGCGCTGCTTGAGCTTGCGACATGGCTGAAGGGAGATCCGGACCTTCCGGAGGATCTGCCGCGAACGCTCGATTCCGTCGGTGACTTCGACGCGGACGAACTGAATTTTCCGAACGGCTGCCATATCTGCGAAGTCGAGGTCGATCCCGAGACCGGCGAGACGCGCGTGGACCGCTACGTCGCGGTCGACGATGTCGGTGTGGTCATTAATCCGGCCATCGTCCACGGCCAGGTGCAGGGTGGCATCGCGCAAGGTATCGGCCAGGTGCTGGCGGAGCACATCGTCTATGACAGCGACGGTCAATTGTTGTCCGGTTCTTTCATGGATTATGCCATGCCGCGCGCATCCGACGTTCCGGCAGCCGACGTCATGCTTCACGAGGTTCCAGCGCAAAGCAATCCACTGGGCGTCAAGGGCGCGGGCGAAGCTGGTGTAACCGGATCGATTGCGGCCGTTGTCAATGCGGTGACGGATGCCTTGTGGCGGGCGGGCGCTGCTGCGGATATCGAGATGCCAGCCACCGCAGAGCGCGTATGGCACGCACTTTCTCAACGCCGCGCTTGACGTGTCGCGATACTCCGGTCAGACGATTTTGACTTCTTGCTGAGTTCGCGGGCCAGAGCGACAAACGCCTTGAGCGCGGCCGACGGATTGCGCCGGCCGGGATAATAGAGGCAGAGATCGGCAAGCGGCGGTGTCCAGTCTTCCAGCAGGCGCGTGAGCCGCCCAGCCGTAATATCTTCGCGCACATCCCGCTCCAGAAAAAAGCCGATACCGAAACCTTCCAGGACTGCCACGCGCACGAGACGGGCTTCGGAGCGATTCTGCAACCGCCACGCCGCGTTCGGCGCTGGGAAAGCCTCCCCCATCGAATCCGAAAGGAAATAACATCACGAGTTGACCTAAAAGATCCCACCCCTTGACTCATTTTTTACATAGTTGTAGATTTTACATAATAGTAAAAAGTATCATCCGGGGGTGAGGTCTATGGCGGCGGCACAATGACTGGGCGCAATGCCGGCCTGAGGGGCAACGTCGTCGATTACCTTCTTGAAAACAACACGCGTGCGCGTGCTAACAGGACATACCTCAACGGGCCTAACCGCGTTTGGAGCTATGGCGAACTCTCCGCTCGCGTTGCACAGGTCGCAAATGCACTTCGCTTGATGGGGGTCAAGCCCGGCGAGCGGGTCCTGTTCAGCGTCGTCGATGATATCGACTTCCCGGCACTATTCCTCGGCGCCATGAAGATTGGCGCCATTGCGATACCGATCAACACCTACTTAAAACCTGACGATTACCGATATTACATCGCTGACAGCGAAGCCATCGCCGTCATCGCGGATCACACGGTTGCGCCGATTGTTTCGCATCTGCGTCGCGATCTGCCGCACATGCGCCATCTGTTCTGTGCAGGCGCGCGGGCGCCTGACCTCGATCACCTCGACGATATTCTGTCGGACCAACCTAAAGAGGCGGAGACCCACGCTGTCGATCCGGACGACATGGCATTCTGGCTCTATTCGTCAGGTTCGACCGGAAGCCCGAAAGGTGTCGTGCATACAGGTAATCACATCTACTGGGCGACCGAACTCTTTGGCCGCGGCGCCCTGGAAATGGACGAGAATGATGTCGTCCTCTCGCCGCCCAAGATGTATTTCGCCTTTGGCCTCGGCAACCAGGTCTATTTTCCGATCCGCACCGGGGCTCAAGTCATCGTCAATCCGGGACCAATTTCTGCCGAAGTGGTTTGGGAACAATGGCTCAAATACGAGCCCACAGTCATCATGGGGGTGCCTACGCTGTTCGCAGGTCTCTTGCGCCTTGCGGAGGAGAGAATTGGCCGGGATCGCGTCCGGCACGCGTGCCGCAATTTACGCTTCTGTCTTAGTGGCGGTGAAATTCTGCCGGCCGCGCTGCTACATCGCTGGAAGGAATTCGCAGGGGTCGAGATTCTCGACGGCGTGGGTACCACCGAAATGACCCACATGTTCATCGTCAATCGTCCGGGTCAGTCGGTGCCGGGAAGCTGCGGCCGTCTGGTCAATGGTTTTCGCGCTGAAATTGTCAATGACAAGGGCCAGCCTGTCGAACAGGGCGAAATTGGAAACCTGCGAATGTTCGGGCCTTCCGCGGCGGAGCGATACTGCAATAAGCCGGAGAAGACGTCCGAAGTGATGGGCACAGGCGGCGTACTCACCGGCGACAAGATGTATCAGGACGCGGATGGCAACTACTTTCTGGTCGGCCGCTCCGACGACATGCTGCGAGTCGGCGGGATATGGGTCTCACCAGCTGAAGTCGAGAGCGTCATCGCCCAGCACGATGCCGTGCTGGAATGCGCTGTCGTCGGTCATCCTGACGCCGAAGATATGATCAAGCCAAAGGCCTTCGTGGTCCTTCGCGATCCAAACGCTTCAAAGCACAGCGACATTGATGAGGAGTTGCGCCGCTTTGTGCGCGAGCGCATAGCACACATCAAGTGTCCGCGCTGGTTCGAGTTTATAGAGGAATTACCAAAAACCAGCACCGGAAAAATCCAGCGCTTCCGGCTGCGTCAGCCAACGACATCCACGAATTCCCGCACCGCGCAATCAAAGCAGACCTGAACTCGAGACATACCTCGCTCTGCGATTAGCAGAAGCAATGATCCTAGTGCGAGATAGCTGCCAATCCGGCGCGAACTGAATGAGCCCGAAACAGATCGATCTATTGCCGACATTATCAATTCACGCTCTGCAGGACGAACTCGACAAGCAGTCACCCTACTTCCCAGCGTTGAGGACAACGCGCACTGGTGAATTCCGCGCTTCACGACGCGCAGGCACTTTTTTCTCAGGTGGCGGAACCGTGTGGCGTGCACGATCACTGACTAACCCGAACGCAACCATACCGAAATAGGTATCGATCAGCTCGTCGATTGCAATCGCCCTTCTTGGATCGTACCAGCGCGCAAGCCAGTTGCACATGCCGAGAATTCCGAATGCGATCATCTTCGGCTCACCGCATTTCCGGAAATCGCCTTTCTGCTGCCCTTCGGCGATCAGATCCGTCCACATTGTCTCGTAGGAACGCCAGATCTTGTCCATCTCCCGGCGCACTTCGCGCGCATCCTCCAGATAGACATCGCGCAGACTTACTGTCATTTCCAGGCAATGCCGATCGAACCGCTCAAGATGGTTTCGGATTGCACCATGAAGCTTGTCCTGAAACGACGATTTTGACCCCACCACTTCGCGAAGGCCTTCGACCAGCGCCTCGCTCTGCGGCCGGATGATGTGCAGAAGTATTTCGGCACGGTTGTTGAAGTAATAATATATCGCCTCGCGCTTGACGCCCGTTTCCTTCGCGATGTCGTCGAGCGACGTATTGGCAAAGCCCTGCCGGTCGAAAATCTTGAGCGCATTCTGCAGGATCGACTCACGCCGAAGCTCGGACTTTTTCACTTTTTTCACGGGTTCGCGGTCGGGCATGCGTTATTCACCGGTATAGCGGGGTTGCCCCTGCATAACCGATCCGCTGGCAATCTGCCAGTTGCCGTCGCCCCTTCCGACAGGCCGCACGCCAACCGGGGTCGAGCCGGACTGGCCCCCGAAAGGCCAGCCCAACTCCGCATTGCTTGAATTCAGGCCTATACGAGGTCCATCCGCTATTTTGCGTTCACCAGCGGGCAGCTACCCTTTTCGAGGGGCCGGAAGGCCTGCTCCCCCGGAATTTCCAGGACCTTTTTATAATAATCCCAAGGCTCCTTCATCTCTCCGGAGGCCTTGACC
>JAEVZN010000082.1 GCA_023392205.1 Pseudomonadota bacterium | reverse complement strand
CAGGCCACCGTGCTCGACGTGGATGTCGAAAAGGAGCGCATCTCGCTCGGCATCAAGCAGCTTGCAGGCGACCCGATGGAAGAGGGTGTGGCCGGCGAACTGAAGAAGGGCGATGTCGTGACCTGCGAAGTCACCGACGTGAAAGAGGGCGGTCTGGACGTCACAATCACCGGCACCGATCTCGAAACCTTCATCCGCCGCGCGGATCTCGCCCGCGATCGCGCCGACCAGCGGACCGAGCGGTTCCAGGTTGGCCAGAAAGTCGATGCCCGCGTTACCCAGTTCGACCGCAAGTCGCGCAAAGTGCAGGTCTCGATCAAGGCCCTGGAAATGGCCGAGGAAAAGGAAGCCATCGCGCAATTCGGCTCCTCGGATTCGGGCGCAACGCTGGGCGATATCCTTGGCACGGCGCTGAAGCGCGCCGGCGACAAGGAAAAGGACAAGGAATAACGCTGTCCGATTGCGTCGTTTTCGGAGCCTTCGGGCATGACGATACGGAAAGCCAATGACAGGACCCCCGGCGCCGCGCGCTGGGGGTTCATTCTTTTGCCCCAAGCGTAGCGTTACTGTCTGTTTGCCAATTCGGCAGGATTGCCGGGGTCAGGTGGATCAAGGCGCGCTAGACTTTTCCTTCATTCGAATCACACAGGAGCGAAACCATGTCGCTCGATTCTCGTCCGCTCGATGCGGACCAGATCGTCGATCGCCGCCGCTTGCGGCGTAAACTGACATTCTGGCGGGTGCTGACGGTGGTGGCGGTTGTCGGTGCCATCGCTGCACTGATCGGCACGACCCGCGGCACGGGCGTCAGCGGCGTCACCTCGGGCTCGATTGCCCGCGTCACCATTTCCGGTCTGATCCGTGGCAACCAAGCGCGTGTCGACGCGCTTGAGCGGCTGGCCAATTCCAACGCCAAGGCGGTGATCGTGCGGATCGATAGCCCCGGCGGAACGACGGCAGGCTCCGAGCAGCTTTACGATTCGCTGCGGCGGCTGAAAGAAAAGAAGCCGATGGTCGTCGTGGTCGATGGGCTGTGTGCCTCGGGCGGCTATATCGCAGCCCTCGCTTCCGACCATATTATTGCGCAAAGCGCCTCGCTGGTCGGGTCGATCGGCGTGCTGATCCAGTATCCGAACTTTACCGATCTGCTGAAAACCATCGGCGTCAAGGTCGAGGACGTGAAATCCTCGCCGCTGAAGGCCGCGCCGAACGGTTTCGAGCCGACCTCGCCGGAAGCGCGCGCCGCGCTCGCCTCCATCGTGATGGATTCCTACGAATGGTTCCGCGGTCTGGTCGCCGACCGGCGCAGCCTCAATGGAGAGGCGCTGGCGAGCGTCACCGACGGCCGGGTGTTTACCGGCCGCCAGGCGCTGGATCTGAAGCTGATCGACGAACTTGGCAACGAGCAGACGGCGCTGGCCTGGCTGGCACGCGAGAAAGGAATCGACCCCAAGACACCGGTACGCAATTTCAGCCTGCGTCCGCGTTTCGGCGAATTCTCGTTCCTGCACCTGACGGCGGTGACCACGCTGAACGCGCTGGGGCTCGATGGCTTCGCCCGGAGCCTGGAGCAGTCCGGCGCTTTTGCGGCAGCCGAGCGGCTTAATCTTGACGGTCTGCTGGCGCTTTGGCACCCTTCCCCGGCACAGTGAACTGAAACAGTCCCGTTCCCGCATACGAGGCCGTATGCGGGGCGGGATGACAAGACCGGGCGGCGCGGATGATCAAATCAGACCTCGTAACCAAGATTGCGAGCCAGAACCCTCATTTGTATCAGCGCGACGTCGAGAATATCGTCAACGCTATCCTTAATGAAATCACCGCCGCCATGGCCCGTGGCGACCGGGTCGAATTGCGCGGCTTCGGCGCGTTTTCGGTCAAACACAGGCCGGCTCGGACCGGGCGCAACCCGCGCACGGGGGAGCATGTCTCGGTCGAGCAGAAGTCGGTTCCGTTCTTCAAGACCGGCAAGGAAATGCGCGAACGGCTGAACCGCGATACCGTCTGAGCACAAAGCCTGCGTTGATGTTAGGATGGCGGCCGGGTTCAACCCGGCCTTTGTCTTTTGACGCAGGGCCGGACAGGTGCAGGAAACAAGATCGGGAACATGCTTCACAAGATTGTCTTCTGGCTCGTCGTGATACCGCTCGCGATCGTGATCCTGATGTTCGCAGTGGCCAACCGCGAGATCGTCACTGTCTCTTTCGATCCCTTCAATGCGGATGCCCCGGCGGCCGCCGTCAGCATCCCGCTATTCGTGCTGATCTTCATTCTGGTGCTGCTCGGCGTGCTGATCGGCGGGATGGCGGCGTGGCTGCGCCAGTCGGCCTATCGCCGGACGGCGCGCTTGCGTGACGCCGATGTCGCGGCATTGCGCCGCGAGATCGAAACCCTCAATGTCCGGCTGGCCAACCAGTCTGAAGCACCTTCGTCCGACACTGCGAGACTGGCCTATCGCCCGCCATCAGCCTGAGGGCTTGTCCGTGCGCATCGTATCGGCCGCCGATATCCAGAATGCGCTGACCTACCGCGCGCTGATCGATGCGCTGGCGGAGGCGTTTCGCGCGGACATGACCGTGCCCGTGCGGCATCATCATACGATCCCGCAACCCGGCAAGGACGCAACGCTGCTGCTGATGCCGGCCTGGAATGCCGATGGCGAACGCTTTATCGGATGCAAGATCGTCACGGTGTTTCCGGACAATGCGAAGCAGCAGCGGCCGTCCGTTCACGGTCAATATCTGCTGCTGTCGGGAGACACTGGCGATCCGCTGGCAATGATGGATGGCCGCGCGCTGACAGCATGGCGCACCGCCTGTGCCTCGGCTTTGGCCGCCCGCTATCTTGCGCGGGAGGATGCTTCGCATCTCGTCATGGTCGGTGCGGGCGCACTGGCCCCGCATCTGATCCGCGCGCATATGAGCGTGCGCCCCATCAAACGTGTGACGCTCTGGAACCGGACCCGCGCCCGTGCCGTGGCGCTGGGCTTCGGCATCGCCGTGGCCGGCACCGAGGTCGATATCGCGGAGACCCTGGAGGAGGCGGTGGCGCAGGCCGACATCGTCTGCTGCGCAACGCTGTCGGCGGAACCGCTGATCAAGGGGGCGTGGCTCAAGAAGGGAACGCATCTCGATCTGGTGGGCGGCTTTACTCCGAAGATGCGCGAGGCCGACGATCAGGCGGTCAAACGGTCGCGGATATTTGTCGATACCCGCGCGGGGGCAGCCAAGGAAGCCGGCGATATCGTCGTGCCAATCAGGAAAAAGATCATTGCCGCCACTGCGATCAAGGGCGACCTGTTCGACCTGACCCGCGGCAAGGCGAAGGGCCGGACCTCTGCCTCGCAGATCACCCTGTTCAAGTCCGTCGGCACCGCCATCGAGGATCTGGCCGCGGCGATGCTGGTCTGGAAGACCCTCTCCGGCTAGAGGCGACAAAGCCTCCGCTTCGCGCTAGAACGCAGCCGCCAGGTCATGAGCATGCGAACTCAGGTTAAAATCTGCGGGATCAGCGACGCCGCAGCGCTTGATGCGGCGCTGAAGGCGGGCGCGGACTTCGTCGGCTTCGTGTTTTTTCAGCCGTCGCCCCGCAATGTGAACCTGGACGAGGCGATGACGCTCGGCGCGCGCGTGGGCAAGAAAGTGCAGAAGGTGGCGCTCACGGTGGATGCGGACGACGCGCTTCACGAAAATATCATCGCCGCGCTGTCGCCGGATATTCTCCAGTTGCACGGGACGGAAACACCGCAGCGGGTGGCGGATGTGCGGGGCCGGTACGGCTTGCCGGTCATGAAGGCACTGGCGATCGGAACAAAAGACGATCTGGCAGCCATTCCGGGCTATGCCGGCGTGGCCGACTGGCTGCTGTTCGATGCGCGCCCGCCGCGGGATGCCACCCGGCCTGGCGGCCTTGGCCGGTCCTTCGACTGGACCCTGCTCAAGGCCCTTGATCCGGGCCTGTCCTTCATGCTTTCCGGAGGCCTCGACCGGAACAATGTTGCCGAGGCCATGGCCATCACACAGGCCCCGGCGGTGGATGTTTCGTCGGGGGTGGAAAGCGCACCCGGTGTCAAAGACCCGGCAGAAATCGCGGCCTTTGTGCGCGCGGTGCGTGAGAACGATGCCGAACCGGCAAGGATGGCGAGCACGCGATGACGATCCAGCAACCGAATTCCTTCCGCACCGGGCCTGACGAATCCGGGCATTTCGGACTCTATGGCGGGCGCTTCGTCGCCGAAACGCTGATGCCGCTCATCCTCGAATTAGAGCAGGCCTACGCCGAGGCGAAAAAAGACCCGGCGTTTCAGAAGGAGATGGATGGCTACCTGACGCATTATGTCGGGCGGCCGAGCGCGCTCTATTTCGCCGAGCGACTGACGGATCATTTTGGCGGGGCGAAAATCTACTTCAAGCGCGAGGAACTCAATCACACCGGCGCGCACAAGGTGAATAACGTGCTCGGCCAGATCATGCTGGCGCGCCGCATGGGCAAGACCCGCATCATCGCCGAAACCGGCGCTGGCATGCATGGCGTGGCGACTGCCACGCTCTGTGCGCGCTTCGGGCTGCCCTGCATCGTTTACATGGGCGCGGTCGATGTCGAACGTCAGAAGCCGAATGTATTCCGCATGCGGATGCTGGGTGCCGAAGTGGTGCCGGTGCAGTCGGGATCGAAGACGCTCAAGGACGCGATGAACGAAGCGCTGCGCGACTGGGTCACAAATGTTTCCGACACCTTCTATTGCATCGGAACGGTAGCGGGGCCGCATCCCTATCCGATGATGGTACGCGATTTTCAGTGCGTGATCGGTAACGAGACGCGCGCGCAGATGATGGAAGCCGAGGGGCGGCTGCCGGATTCACTGCTGGCCTGTATCGGGGGCGGATCGAATGCGATGGGACTTTTTCACCCGTTTCTCGACGACAAGGATGTGGAGATTTACGGCGTCGAAGCGTCCGGCCACGGCATCCCGTCGGGACAGCATGCGGCATCGGTGTCAGGCGGGCGTCCGGGCGTGCTGCACGGCAACCGCACCTATCTACTTATGAACGAAGACGGCCAGATCAACGAAGCGCATTCGATCTCGGCCGGTCTCGATTATCCCGGAATCGGGCCGGAGCATGCGTGGCTCGCCGATATGGGGCGCGTAAAATTTCTGTCCGCGACCGACGACGAGGCGGTCGAGGCGCTGCAACTCTGTTCCAGGCTTGAAGGCATCATTCCTGCGCTCGAGACCGCGCATGCGCTCGCCAAGCTGAAAGACCTCGCGCCTGCCAAACCGAAAGACCACCTGATGGTCGTCAATCTGTCGGGGCGCGGCGACAAGGATCTCGACAGCATTGCGCAATATCTGGGAACGTCGATCGGATGAGCACACGTATTGATCGCCGCTTCTCTGACCTGAAGCGCGAAGACCGCGTTGCCCTTGTCACATTCATCATGGCGGGCGATCCCGATTACGAGACCTCGCTCGCAATCGTCTCCGCGCTGCCGCAGGCTGGCGCCGATGTGATCGAGATCGGTATGCCGTTCACCGATCCGATGGCCGACGGCCCCGCGATCCAGGCGGCCGGCTTGCGCGCGCTTAAGGCAGGGCAAACCCTGCGTAAGACATTGCAACTCGTGCGCGACTTCAGACGCAATGACGGAGATACGCCGATCGTTCTGATGGGCTATTACAATCCCATCTACGTTTATGGTGTCGACCGCTTTCTCACCGATGCGAAAGAGGCGGGCGTGGACGGACTGATCGTTGTCGATCTGCCGCCCGAAGAGGATTCCGAACTCTGCCTTCCCGCGTTGCAGGCCGGGTTAAATTTCATCCGGCTGGCCACGCCCACCACCGATGACCGCCGGCTCCCGGCAGTGCTGACCAATACGTCGGGCTTTGTGTATTACGTTTCGATCACCGGCATCACGGGCGCGGCCACACCCAATGCCACACGGGTGTCGGATGCCGTGGCGCGCATCAAGCGCCATACCGATCTGCCCGTAGCAGTCGGCTTCGGCGTGAAGACCGCGCAGAACGCACGCGACATCGCGCAGGGCGCCGATGCCGTCGTTGTCGGAACCGCGCTGATCGACCGGCTGCGCAACAGTCTGAATGACGAGGGCCGCGCGACACCGGAGACGGTGAAAGCCGTGACCGGGCTGGTATCGGAATTGTCCGGCGGCGTCCGCTCGGTCCGGCACGTCGCGGCGGAATAGCTCATAAACAAAACGCAATCCCGTGGGAGGAAAATTGTCATGCTGACACGCCGCACCCTGATGCTTGGAGCCGCCGCCGGATTGACAGCCGCGCAGATGCCGCTCTCACGGAA
>JAEVZN010000007.1 GCA_023392205.1 Pseudomonadota bacterium | reverse complement strand
GTCGCACGACATAGATGTTGGGTGCGTTCTGTCCGCTTTCCTGGCCGGCGGGACCTTCCTTGGCGAAGGCGATGTCGCCGTTCACCGCCGGCAGCTTGGTCTTCCACAGCGCCTCCCGCAGAGCCTCCGAATCCGCCTTGCCGGCGATCTTGATCGCCTCGACGGCGGTCAGCACCGCGTCATAGCCGCGGAAGCCTTCGGTCAGACCGGGGAAGTCGTGTTTGCGCTTGTTCCATTCGTCGACATAGACCTGGGCAATCTCCGGATACTTGGCCTTTTCCGGATACCAGGGCGAGAAGAACAGGATGTGGAAGCTCTCCATCTCCTTCGGGCCGGGCTGCGCGATCAGCTGGTCGGGGAAGGAGCCGCCGGTGGTGATGATGCGGTGGGGCAGCTTCAGTTCGTTGGCCTGTTTCAGTGCCAGCGTCATCTGCTCGACGCCGGTGGTCAGGAACAGCGTATCGCCGCCGGACTGCTTGAGCGCGGTGAGCTGGGCCGACAGGTCGGTGGCATCCGGCGTCATGTATTGAATGGAGCCGACCTCCACGCCTTTCGACTTCAGGTATTTGCTGAATTCTTCCGCCGCGCCGCGGCCCCAGTCGTTGTTGACCGACAGGAAGTCGATCTTCTTGATGGCCGGCTGGAAGCTTTCGAGCTTGGCAAGAAACGCCTTGGCTTCCATTTCCGAGGTCGGGCTGATACGGAACACCCACGGATTGCCGGAGGTGGTGATCTTGCCGGACGATGAGGTCTCGACGATCAGCGGCACCTTGTATTCGATCAGTTTCGGCATGATCGCGAGCGTATAGGTCGAGCTCCAGGCACCGATCAGCAACGGCACCTTGTCGCGCAGGATCAGCTTCTCGACCGCGTTGACGGCTTCCTTCGGATTGGACTTGTTGTCCTCGAGTATGAGTTCGAGCTTCTTGCCGAGCACGCCGCCCTTGGCATTGATCACATCGACCGCGATCTTGGCGCCGTTGGCGACATAATTGCCGGACGCCGCCACCGGACCGGTGAGTGGCTGCGTCATGCCGATCTTGATCGTCTCCTGCGCCTGTACGTGGCCGCCTGCGGCAAGAATCGCCGCCGTGACCGCAGCGGATAATGTTGCCGCCCACCTTGTCTTTCGCATGAGTCTGCTCCTTGTGCTGTCTCAGGTCGTGTTTGCGTCAGGTCGTGCTTGTGTCAGGCCGATTTCAGCCGGGTCTGCTGGTACTTCAGGTCGCGATATTCGCCGGAATAAACCGGCGGATATTTCGCCTTCCCGGGCGGCGCGACGCACTCGATCAGCGCGTCGTAGTTGGGGTGATGGAAGAATGCGATCGAGAGCCGCTTGCTACGCGCGGCCACGCTGTCCGGCGGATTGACGACGCGGTGCACGTTCGACACCCAGCGGTCGTTGGTCCAGCGCATCAGCAGATCGCCGATATTGACGACGAACGTATCCTGATCGGTCTCCACATCGATCCATTCGCCGGCGCGGGTCTGCACCTGCAATCCGCCGGGGACGTTCTCGCCGTTCAGGATCGTGAGCAGCCCGTAATCGGTATGGTCGCCGGCGCGAAGCTGGCCGGGCTTGGGCGCTTCGGTCTGTGCAGGATAATAATTGAGGCGAATGGCAGTGATGTGCTTGTCGATCTTGTCCTGAAAAAAGGACTCAGGCAGCCCCAGCGCCAGCGCGGTCAGGCCCATCATCTGTTCGGAGAGTTTTTCAACCGCCAGATAATAGGCTTCCGCAGCGTCCGCGAAGCCGGCCGGATGCTCCGGCCAGTGATTGGGAATGAAGTAACGCGGGCCTTCGCCCTGCGTGTAATAGGGCGCGTCCGGCCAGCGTTCGCGGCCGAGATGGTAATATTCCTTCAGATCGGCCGGCGTCTCGATTGCGTTGCCGGCTGACAGCGCCTCGATCCCCAACGCGCGATAGCCGCGCGGCACCTTGATGTCGGGATGCTGGGCTTTGAGCTTCTCCGCGAGCGGTTGCGCGAAGAATGTGTTGGCCTTGTCGCGGAGATTTTCGATCAGCGCCAGCGGAACGCCGTGGCCCTTGATGGTGAAGAAGCCAATTTCGGTGCATGTACGATCGATCTGCGCGGCCACGGCGCGCTTGTCGGCCTCCGAGCCTTTCAGCGCCGGCTCAAGATCGATGACGGGAATGGTGATCGGCATCCGCAACTCCATGTCAGTGGAAATAGGCGCCGCCATCGACCACCAGCGTCTGGCCGGTGATGAAGGCGGCATCGGCGCCGGCAAAGAAGGCGACGGCGCCGACAAGATCGGAAGGCGTCATGGATCGTGCGAGCACACGGCCGCGCAGCGACGGCTCTTTCGCGCCGGCCACGAGTTCGGCATTGCGCTCGACATTGTCGCTGAGCGTGAATCCCGGTGCGACGCTGTTGACCAGAATGCCGCGCGGTCCAAGCTCGGTTGCGAGCGCGCGGGTGAGCGACACCACGGCGCCCTTGCTTGCGACGTAATGCGCCATCAGCGGATTGCCCTTGAAGGCGACGCCCGACGAGATATTGATGATGCGTCCCGCGCCCTGTTTCGCGAAGGCGGGCGTGACCGCCTTGCAGCACAGAAACAGGCCAAGCACATTCACGTCCATCACGCGGCGGAATGCGGCGATGTCGATCTGTTCGAAGGGCTGCGGACGCAGCGACGAGTAGATGCCCGCATTGTTGACCAGAATGTCCACGCGGCCGAACGCATCCTGCGCGGCAGCGACCATGGCCTGAACATCCGCTTCCGACGACACATCGGTTGCGATGCCCAGCGCTCTCTGCCCATTATCCGCGATGGCCTGCGCGGCGGCTTCGGCATCTTTCTGATCGGCGATAACAATGGCGGCGCCGCGTGACGCAAGGTCGCTTGCGACGGCAAAGCCGATGCCGGTCGCGCCTCCGGTTACAATTGCAACTTTGCCGTCGAGGCTCATGCCGTAGCTGCTTGCAAAGGGGTTGGCCCTGTTTCCATCATCTGGAGGGGTGCAACTCCCATGCCAGAGCCACCACGCGATGGAGTCCAGTTTACAAGGCTTTTAAGTCGTCAGTATGCTGACGTATTCCCGAGGCCGCAGGCGATCTGACTGCGGAGTGAGCAGGCTGTAGGCAAAGTGTGCAGAAAGGGCGGGCGATAAGCCGACGGTCGCGGCGGCTCAGGTCAGGCGCAGGGGCGCGCGGCCGAAATCGTTTCCGGCATCGACGAGATGCGCCAGCGCATGCAGAAATACGGTGCGCTGCGCAGGCGGCAGGGCCTCGATGGTCCGGACATGCGCCCGCTGCGCCGGCTTCCGCATCTGCGCCAGCAATCGCTTGCCGTTGGCGGTCAGATTGACGCGCTTCAGCCGCCGGTCGGTCTTGGTGGTGGTGCGCCGCAACAGCCCGCGCGTTTCCAGCCGCGCCACGACATTGGCGAGTGTCGTGCGATCGACGCCGATCTCATGCGCGAGTCTGGCCTGTTCAAGTCCCGGCTGTTCGGCGATGGCCGTCATCAGGCTGTACTGCACCGGCGTCACGTTGAAGGCGGCGCATTCTTCCATGAACAGGGCCGCATGAATCTGGTGCAGCCGCCGGATCAGAAATCCGGGGCGGCTCGCCAGATCGAAGGCTGATTGCGGCGGCGTGGTGATCCGTCTATCGGACATGGAAGCGAGGTAACAGGTCGCGCAACCATTGCCAAGCAACTCGCCACATCAATCCCCCGGCCTGCATGGCATGGCCGTTCTTCAATTCGTCGCCGCGCAGCCGCGCTTCCAGATTGCGCGCCACCATTGCGCCAAGCTCGGCGGCAAAGACCCGCACGATCGGGCCGCGGCCGAACTGTGCCAGCGGCCCTTTGAGGGCATAGGTCACATCGATGACGATTTCGCTTTCGGCCGGGCTTGTCTTCGTCAGGCGAAAGGCAGCGTCGGCGTTCAGGCGCGTGCCGCTGGCATTGTCGCGTCCCGATCCGGCGACGCGACCGGTGCGGGTGTCATCGTCATAGGTGAGCGTGGCATCGCCCAAGAATTTCGCCTGGATCGGGCCGAGCGCGGCAATCATCTCGCCGCTGATATTGTCGCCATCGCGCGCCGTGATCGTCGCGCCCGGCAGGCAGCTTGCGATCAGCGACGGATCGCGCAACGCCTCCCAGACTTGCTCGGCGGGTGCGGCGATGCGCAAGCTCTGACGCAGGCCCTCTCCATCGCCGATGGATTGCGCCGGTGCCTGCGTCGCAGCCGAAGTGGCGTCGTCGCGTGAATATTGCCGGAAATGGCCTCTGGCCAAAGCGGGCCGTTCTGATGCGGCAACGTCCGGCCGATCCTGCAACACATGCCGGATCGCGCGGACGATGCCGTTATAACCGGTGCAGCGGCAGAGATTGCCGGCAAGCTCCAGCCGGATGCGATCCTCGTCGGCATCGGGCAGACGCAGCACGATATCGCGCGCCGTCACCAGCATGCCCGGCGTGCAATAGCCGCATTGCAACGCGTGTTCGGCGGTGAAGGCAGCACGCAACGCGGCCATGACCGGATCGTCCTCAAGCCCCTCGATGCTTTTCACATCGCGTCCGGCACAGGTCGCGGCAAATGTGATGCAGGAACGGGCCGGCTCGCCGTCGATCAGGATGGTGCATGCGCCGCAGACGCCATGCTCGCAGCCGATATGCGTGCCGGTGAGCAGCAAATCCTCGCGCAGGAAGTCGGCGAGATGCGTGCGCGGCGCGATATCGGCCTCGACCGCCACATCGTTGACGTTGAAGCGGATAGTCATGCCGCCTGCTCCGTGGCGCGGCGCAGGGCTGCGATTTGCATGTTGCGGCCGATCTCGTCGAGTCCGCTTTGCATGAGCGCACGTTCGGCCGCATCCGGCGCGACATCCGCGCCGTCCAGCACGATGGGTGCGCTGCCGACCGCACCGATGACCGCACGTTGGATATTGCGCGCGGGGTCGATCAGGATGGCCGCCATGGCATGGGCGAATTCGCCGGGCTTGCGGCAGGCCTTGTAATAACCCCAGCGCGCGTCCTGCGAGACTTTCGGGATGCGCACGGCCTGCACGATCTCGCCGGGTGCAAGCGCATTGCGGAACGGGCCGGTGACAAAATGGGTGAGCGCGATACTGCGTCCGCCGCTGGATGTAAGTGTCAGCACGGAGGCACCGAGCGCCGTCAGGGTGCAGAGCCAGTCTGCCGCAGGATCGGCATGGCACAGAGAGCCGCCGATGGTGCCGCGATTGCGCACCGCCCGATAGGCGATGCCTTGTGCGATGGCCGGCAGAATGCCCTTGCCGATATCCGGCACGCGTCCGTCGGCAATCGCGGCATGGGTGACGCAGGCACCGACGATGACGGCATCGGCCGTTTCCTCGATTGCGGTGAATTCCGGGATCTGGCCGATGGCCACGACATGCGCAGGCTGCGCAAGCCGGAAATTCAGCATCGGCCCGAGCGATTGCCCGCCCGCCATGATGCGCCCCGGCGCGGACTGCATCAGCAATGCGGCGCTCGCCGGCTGTTCGAGCGTGAAAGCGGCAGGCTTCATGCGGCCGCCTTCTTGCGTGAGGCGGCCAGAGCCGCCAGCACGCGATGCGGCGTGATCGGGAGTTCGTTGATCTCGACACCGAGCGGGCGCAACGCGTCGTTCACGGCATTGGCGATGGCGGCAGGCGGGCCGATCGCACCGCCTTCGCCGATGCCCTTCTGCCCGAACGCGGTGTAGGGCGACGGCGTTTCCATGTGATCGATGCGCAGCATCGGCACTTCGGTCGCGCCCGGCAGCATGTAATCGGCAAGCGTGGTCGCAAGCGGCTGGCCGTGATCGTCGAACGGCATCTCTTCATAGAGGGCCGTCCCGATGCCCTGCGCGACACCTCCGCAGACCTGACCATCGACGATCATCGGATTGATCAGCACGCCGCCGTCCTCGCACAGCGCGTAATCGAGAATGCTCACGTCGCCCATCTCGGTATCGACCGACACGACCACGGCATGCGCCGCATAGCTGAATGTGCCGGTGTGGCGCACGGTCTTGTAGCCGCTGGTAACTTCCAGCCCGCCAGGATTCACATCCTTCGGCAATTCCTGCGGCCGCAGATACCATGTGCGGGCGACTTCATCGATGCGCACGTTGGCAATGCCGGTCGAGACCAGTCCGCCACCAACGCTGACATTCTCCGCCGGCACCTGCAACAGATGCGCGCCGATGCGGGAGATGCGCTCGCCCAGCTCCTTGCAGGCGGTCGCCACCGCGCCACCCGCCATGACGATGCAGCGCGATCCCCAGGTGCCGGTCGAATAGGGTGTCACCGCCGTATCGCCATGCACGACGCGAATGCGCTCGACCGGAATGCCCAGCACCTCGTTTGCAATCTGCGCCAGACTGGTCTCGAGCCCCTGCCCATGCGACTGGATGCCGACGCGCAATTCGAGCCCGCCATCCGGCGTCAGGCGCGCAATGGCCTGCTCGAAGCCCGGCACCATCGGAATGCCCCAGCCGTAATAAACCGAGGTGCCATGCGCGCCCTGTTCGCAGAAGACCGAAAAGCCAACGCCGATCCGCACATGTGACGCCGTGGAGTCCTTCTGCTTTTTACGGATGGCCGGAAGATCGATGGCCTCCACCACGCGGCGCAGGCATTCAGGATAATCGCCGCTGTCGAAATGCTTGTTGGTGATGTTGTTGAACGGCATCTCGTCCGGCTGGACAAGGTTGCGCAGGCGGACTTCATAAGGTTCCTTGTTCACCGCATGGGCGATGGCATCGATCATCGTTTCCATCGCATAGCAGACGCCGGCACGCGCCACGCCGCGATAGGGCACGAGGCCGGGCTTGTTGGTGGCCGACGACCAGGTGATGCAGCGATAGGCGTCGAACTTGTACGGGCCGGGCAGGATGCTGGCGACCTGCGCTGCTTCTAGGCAGGCCGAGAACGGATAGATCGAATAGGCGCCGGTATCGACGGTGGCCGCGGCATCGAGCGCGATCAGGCGTCCGTCCCTGTCGGCATAGGCGGTGATGTCGTAATGATGCTCGCGGCAATTGGCGTTGCCGGCAAGCTGTTCGCGCCGGTCTTCCAGCCAGCGCATTGGATGGCCGAGGCGACGCGCCAGAAAGGCGGCGCAAACTTCTTCCGGTAGCAGCATGCCCTTGTAGCCGAAGCCGCCGCCGACATCCGGCGCGACGATGCGTACATTCTCCTCGGATATGCCGAGGCATCCGGCGAGACCGGTGCGGATGATATGCGGGATCTGCGTCGAGGTGTGCAGGACGATCTGATCGAGCCGCCGGTCATAAACCGCGACCACGCCACGGCCTTCCAGCGGCGACATGCATTGCCGCGCGGTGCGCAGGGTGCGCCGGACCACGACCGGCGCATTGCGCTTGATCTCGTCCAGATCGGCTTCGACACGGCTTTCCAGAAAGACGTTATCGCCCCAATGCTCATGCACCAGCGCTGCACCGGGGGCGCGTGCCGCCAGCATGTCCACGACCGCCGGCAATTCCTCGAACTCGACCTCAACCGCCGCCGCCAGATCTTCGGCCTCGGCGCGTGTCGCCGCCACGCAGACCGCAATGGCCTCGCCGACATGACGCACCTTGTCATGCGCGAGAATGGGCTGCGCAGACGACTTGAAGCCCGGCAGGCCTGAATTGGCGACAATCGGCTTGATGCCGTTGAGATCGGCGGCGACAAAGACGCTGCCCTCGCGTCCCACGGGTTTGCGGACAGTCAGGATCTTCGCATGAGCCAGCGGGCTGCGCACGAAGGCCAGTTCGCGCATGCCGGCAAGTCTGATGTCGCCGGTGAATTCTCCTTTGCCGCGCAGATAGCGGTCGTCTTCCTTGCGGGGAACGGAGCGGCCGATGCCCTGTCCTTCCGCGCGCGCGTCCATCATGCAGCCTTGCCGGCTTTGCCGTTGCCGATCTTGCAGAAGCGCGCGAGATCAAGCGCCGCGTGAGTCAATTCGCCGTCGGGATCGGCCAGCGCATGCAGGATGTTGAAGTGATTGGCGTGCGCAACCGGCAGCAGCACGCCCGGCGCATGGGCAGCGGCACGCCTGGCATGCAGATAGCGGGAATCGTTGACCAGCGGCGGCAATTCCGCCGTGCCATAGGCGAGGGTCATCGGCTTGTCGATCACCGGCAGCCGCAACGGCGATTGCGACGCGATGTCGTCGTCGCTCAGCTTCAGCAGGTCGTTGAACTTGGTGTTCCGCAATGCTTCGAGATCGTGCACGCCGGACATGGCAAAGCCCGCCACCACCAAAGGATGATCGAGCGTCATCGCCACCAGCTGCCCACCGGCGGACCAGCCGGACAGGATCACCGGCCCGGCAATGCCATGCTTCGGACCTTCCGCCTGCAGCCAGTCGAGCGCGCTGCGGATCTCGGCGGTGATGTCGGGAAGCCTGACCTCCGGCGCCAGCGAATAGCCCGGCATGGCCACCGACCATCCATGCGCGCGCGGCCCGGCCGCGAACATCGCGAAATCTTCCCGCGAATTGCGCTGCCAATAGCCGCCGTGAATGAAGACAAGACACGGCGCATGCGGATCTTGGGCCGGATAG
>JAEVZN010000426.1 GCA_023392205.1 Pseudomonadota bacterium | reverse complement strand
CGCAAAGGCATGCCCCTCGCGGATGGCCCCCGGCGTCAGGGTGCCCCGCTCGGTGTCATCGCCGACGGGGTAGATGCCGGGCACATTGGTCTGCGAAAAGCGGTCGACCACGATGGCGCCCTTCTCGTTCAGCTTCACGCCCGCCTTGTCGAGACCGAGGCCCGACACATTGGGCTTCCGGCCGGTGGCGAAAAGAACCTGATCGACCGTGACGGCATCATGGTCCGACATCTGGACGCACAGCCCGCGATCGACCTTCTCGACCGCTTCGACCAACCGGCGGGTTACAATCCGGATGCCACGTTTTTCCATTTCGCCGCGCAGATGCTCGCGCACGTCCTCGTCGAACCCGCGCAGGATGTTGTCGCCGCGATAGACCAGCGTCACCTCGCTGCCGAGGCCGGCAAAAACTCCGGCAAATTCGACCGCGATATAGCCGCCCCCCTGGATCAGGATGCGTTTGGGCAATTCCTTGAGGTGAAACACCTCATTGGACGAGATGACGTGGTCCAGCCCGGCAATATCGGCGCCGGGATGCGGCGCCCCGCCGGTTGCAATCAGGATATGCTGCGCACGGATGACCTTCCCGCTTTCAACGAGGCGCACCCGCTGCGCGTCTTCCAGCACCGCACGGCTGCGGACGATGGTCACACCCGAGCGCTCGAGATTGGCCACGTAGGCGGCTTCCAGCCGGTCGATCTCGCGATCCTTGTTGGCAATCAGTGTCGGCCAGTCGAACAGAGGTTCGCCGGTCTGCCAGCCGAACCCCTTGGCGTCCTCGAAATCGTCAGCGTAGCGGGAGGCGTAGACGAGCAGCTTTTTCGGCACGCAGCCGCGGATCACACAGGTGCCGCCGACGCGATATTCCTCGGCGACCATGACGCGTGCGCCGTGGCTCGCCGCAATGCGGCCAGCCCGAACACCGCCGGAACCGGCACCAATCACGAACAGATCGACGTCGAAATCGCTCATCGGAGAACCCGGCCGCGCCCGCTCAGGGTCGCGAAACCTTACATTGCGTGGCCGCGCTTCTTCATTTCGGCGCGGAAGCGCTGCAGCGCTTCTTCATTCAGCTTCACCGCCCATTCCTGCGCGGCGCTCATCGAACGCTCCACGAAGACCGGCTCTTCCTCAAGAAGCTTCTTTCCAAGCGGCGATTTGTAGAATGCCAGCGTGTCCTTCAATTCCTGTTCGCTAAAGCGCGACGCGTAAATCTTCGCGACGTCCGCGCGCAACGACGCCATGCGCGGCGCATATTCCTTGCGCAATGCGGCCGCCACGTCATTGAGGTCCTTGAACAGGTTCGGATTCATCTGCAGGAGCGTGTTCTTGGATTGCTCGACGACCCCCGGAATCAGCGGCTCGAAAACGTTCAGCTGTCCCTTGATCTCGAGAATTTCGTTGGCAAGCTGAAGCGAGTTGCGTGACGGCTCCTGCGCTTGGGCGGGCGAACCTGCAATCATCGGGCCGGCCAACATCATGATGGCGGCTAGTGCGGCAAAGGCCGGCCGAAAAAACGGGCGAACGCTCATCATCCAACTCCTGAAGGTTCTGTCACGATTGTTCGATCACACGAAGTCCCGAAGCGCCAGCAATAATCGCCGTGCGCGCGAGACCGAGAAACAAGCCATGTTCCACGACACCCGGCAGGGCGGATAACCGCGCGGCCAGGCGCTGCGGATCGGAAATGGCGCCGAGAGCGGCATCGACGATCAGGTGGCCTTCATCCGTGACAAAAGGATGGCCGCTCTTGTCCAGACGCAGGCTCAGCTTGTCCGGCAATGTGAGGTTCTTCAGCGCAGCCCCGATCGACATCATCGTCGCCCGTGAACCGAAGCGCACGATTTCAATCGGAAGCGGAAAAGCGCCGAGCGTCGGGCACCATTTCGTATCGTCGGCAATGACCAGCATGCTCGCGGAGGCCGCGGCGACGATTTTTTCGCGCAGCAGCGCACCACCTCCGCCTTTGATCAGCACAAGGTCCGGCCCGATCTCGTCGGCCCCGTCGATTGTCAGGTCGAGTTCAGGCGTCTCGTCGAGCGTGGTGAGGGGGATTCCCGCGCGGGTGGCATCAGCGTGTGTCGCGTCCGAGGTCGGGACACCCACGACCGTCAGTCCATCGCTCACGCGTTCGCCCAGAAGCTCCACGAAGTGGCGCGCGGTCGAGCCGGTCCCCAGCCCCAGCCGCATACCGGGCTGGACAAAATCCAGCGCGCGGGCGGCCGCCTGCCGTTTGTAGCTGTCGGAACTCATCGGATGGATACGAAATGCTGAGGACGAAAAGGATCTGCGAAAATTTTGCGGGTGAGCCATCGCGCGCCGGATGGCCTGCCCGTAGCCCCGCATATCTAGCCCTGTTCGCCTGACGAATACAGGGCTTTGTGGCCGCGCCCGGACGGCGGATCGCTATCGCTTCAGCACAATTTCTCAGGTTTCGGCGCGCGGCTTGCTGTCCCGTCTTGCCATTCCGGCATTGGGCGGTTAGCCGGGCTGCCATGTCACACCCCATTGTCGTCTTCGATCTCGACGGGACGCTCATCGACACCGCGCCCGATCTGCTCGGCACCCTCAATCTGATCCTCGCCACCGAGGGCATCCCTCCGGTTGCGGGTGAAGACGCGCGCGCCATGATCGGATTCGGCATCCGGCCATTGATCGAGCGCGCGCTCGCCAGTCAGCAGCGCGATCTCTCCGATGGCGCTGTCGATGCCCTGTTCGCGCGTTATATCCGGCACTATCAGGCGCACATTGCCGACGCCTCCCAGCCGTTTCCAGGCCTTGAAACCGCGCTCGATCATCTGGCCGAGGCCGGCTTCAGACTTGCCGTCTGCACCAACAAATATGAGGCGCTGTCGCTGCGGCTTCTGGACGCGCTCGGTCTGTCCTCACGGTTTGCAGCCATTTGCGGTCAGGACACGTTTCCGGTCAAAAAGCCCGATCCCGATGCCCTGCGCCTGACCATCGACAAAGCAGGTGGCAACCCTGCCCGAGCGGTCATGGTTGGCGATTCGGAGACCGATGTGCGTGTCGCGCGTGCGGCTGCGATCCCCGTGGTGGGGGTGAGTTTCGGCTATACGCCGGTCCCGATGGCAGAGCTTTCACCGGACCGCCTGATCGACCATTTCGATGAATTGCCGGAGGCGATTGCGAGACTGATGTCGATCAATGCAGGTGATTAACCATACTTGTTTCGATTAGCCTCATATTTGATGGATTCGTAGGCTTAGACCCTCGCGCATGGCATGATGTGAGCTTGTCAGCGCATGCAGGCCGGTTGCGACCCAACCGGCAGCCAAATTGGTCCCGACCGGTAACAGGCCGGGGCCCTGACAGGCCCCAGCGTATGGATTTCGACCCATGATAAGACAATTGGCGGTTTTGCTGTGCGGTGCGGCACTGGCCGGATGCACAGCTTCGGGCGATCTTATGAAGACCGCAACGCCAACAGTGCCGCTGCAATTCGAATCCGAGCCGGCAGGCGCCGAGGTCAAGACATCCGACGGCCAGACATGCCGCACCCCATGCGCGCTTGCCGTCCCCGCCGCTGATCTGCAGGCCACCTACAGCCTCACCGGCTTCCAGTCGCAAACCGTCGCCGTGAAACTCATCCCGCCGGAAGAAATCCGCGGCTTCGACATATCTGGCGCCACCAGCAATCCGCCACGCTTCGATCCGAGCCCGGTTATGGCTGAACTGGAAAAGGCCGCGCCGGCGCGCCGCGCGC
>JAEVZN010000419.1 GCA_023392205.1 Pseudomonadota bacterium | reverse complement strand
GGATCGGGCATCGGCTCTTCCTGCTTCTCCACGACCTCCTTCTTCTCGGGGAGAGCAACTTCCGGCTTGGGCACGGGTGCCGGCGGCACTTCCATGACTGGCTCTTCCGCCACTTCCTGCGGCGCTTCGGGTTCTGAAGCTTCCTGCGATTCAGCGGATTCCGGACCGGGCGCAAGATCTGCCTCGGATTCGGGCGCCGCGGCCTCGGGCGAGATATCGATCAGTATCGGGGGAGATGACGCTCCCGCTGGTAAATCCGGCGGCGTAAAAATCATAGCCGCAGCCACCAGCGCGGCGTGTGCTCCGACGACGACGGCGCCGGCAATTCCCCATCGCAGCCACGCACCGCCATTGTCCGCCTCCAGATCGGTGATCGTGACGGCAGACGTCATTTCGGTGCGGTCCCGCCTTCGAGCCCGACAAGCCCGATCTTGAGATAGCCCGCAGCGCGCAATTCGTTCATCACCTCCATGACGTCGCCATAACTGACAGCGCGATCTGCACGAACGAAAATGCGCTCGTCACGATTTCTGTTCGTGGCATCGTCCAATGCCGATGCGAGACTCGCGCGCGCGATGACATTGTCGCCGACCGCAAGTGAAAGATCGGATTTCACGCTGAGGAAAACCGGCTTTTCAGGACGCGGTTGCGGTTCGGCGGTTGATGCAGGCAGGTCGACCGGGATATCGACCGTCGCAAGCGGGGCCGCCACCATGAAGATGATCAGCAGCACCAGGATGACGTCGATGAAGGGCGTCACATTGATGTCGTGGGTCTCGACGTCTTCGTCGTCCTTGGCAAAATGAACGGCCATTGATTACTCCGCAGCCTGTCGCAGCGGCATGCGGCCGCGATCGAGATCGCGTGACGCGAGCCGCAGCACGTTTGCCGAGGCATTGCCAAGGATCAGGCGATAGCCGCCGATCGAACGGGTGAACATATTATAGATCACGACGGCCGGAATGGCGGCGACAAGCCCCAACGCTGTTGCAAGCAACGCCTCGGCAATGCCCGGCGCGACGACGGCGAGACTGGTGGTGTGCGCTTTCGAGATCGCGATGAAGCTGTTCATGATACCCCAGACGGTTCCGAACAATCCGACAAAGGGAGCCGTCGAGCCAATGGTCGCAAGCACGCCCATTCCGCTGCTGATGCCGCGGCTCGCTGTCGCCTCCACCCGCTCAAGCTGCCACGCGATGCGCTCCTTGACGCCTTCGGGCGGAAGCGATTCAGAGACCTCGACCTCGTGAGCGGCGGCCCTGACAATGCGTGCAACCGGATCCTTATGGGTCCGGAATTCGCGCTCAGCGTCCTGCAATGTCTTTGCGGTTTCCAGCCAGCGATTCTTGCGACGGGCGCGCCGCTTCGCAAGCCTCAGCTCAAAGGACTTGGCAAGCCAGATAGTCCAGGTAATGAGCGACGCAATTACAAGTCCGATCATCACCGCCTTCACGACGATGTCGGAATCCATGAACATCGTCCACGGTGTCAGGTCGCGCGGCAGCATCTCGGCAGGGATCGTTCCGCCCCCCGGCGTGGACGGGGCGGCAAGTTCTGCTGGGGTAGGAGTCTCGGTGATCGGTGCAGCCTCGGCGGGCGGCGTTGAGGTGGTGGCCGGTGTATTTTGTGCGGGCGCAGGGTCAGGCGACGCGCCCGGCGCTGCCGGCTCGGATGGCACAGTCTGTTGAACTGGTGCGGGTTGTGATGCCGCCGGAGGCGAGGACGTGTCGGGTGCCGGTTCCTGCTGAGCGAAGGCGTTCGCCGCCAATGCAAGCCCAAGTACAAATGGTGCGGCTGTCGCAAGAAGCGATTTCATCGCTGAAGTCATCGGCTGTCCTCTGCATCGCATATTCATGCGATGGCGAATTCCACCTCAGAAGTGCGTGCATCGGCAGCATAGGCGACGCAGCATCGAGGACTTCCTTCAACGCAAAACGCATCAAGAAATCAACTGAAAACACCTCTTTGTATCGATTCCAATGATAGTTGAGAGTCGCTCCAATGAGCATCTTGAGGCAAAGTTGTGGGATGATAACGCCATCGGCGACGTTGCATCGACCTCAGTCGTAGAACTGGAAATGTGCCATGCAGTTTTGCGACTGACGTCGCGCACTGCACGTCAACTCGTCGCAAGTGATGTCGCGCGCCTCGATACCGGACGCATCGTCGCGGGCCATCGTACCATGGGCAACGATGGGACCCTACGACGCGCTCCTCGCAAGGATCGACGTTCGGTCAGGCGCGACGAGCCCCCGACCTCGAACCTGGCGCCGCGCTCATAAAAAATGCGCAATGGCATTCGCCACTGCGCATTGTTGAGCAATACCTTTTTACAATTGGCGGGTCAGACCGCCTCTTTGAGTTCCTTGGCAGGTCGGAAGGCGACTTTCTTCGAGGCCTTGATCTCGATCTGCTCGCCGGTCGCCGGATTGCGCCCCATCCGGGCCGCGCGCTTGCGAACCTGAAGAATGCCGAGGCCGCCAATCCGGATGCGGTCGCCCTTGGTGAGGTGCTTCGTAATCTGGGTGACGAGGTCGCCAAGAATCGCCTCGCTCTGCTTCTTGGAAAGTTCATGATCCTCGGCAATCTGTGCCGCGAGATGCTTCAGGGTGACGGTCGGCGCTGTCGCCGGCTTCTTCTCAGCCATGGTGGCACTCCTTTTCGTCGAGCGGCATAGGAAAAAACTCAGAATGTGGCCTTTAGACGATTCGGGACATGCCGAAAACGCCCTGTTTACGGGCCTCAAGAGCATTTTTGTGGGTGGCGCGCAACGGGAAAGCACGGTCTGTGCTTGACTTGGCGCGGGCTGAGATTTAAGTCCGCGCCTATCCCCACACGGGGGCGTAGCTCAGTTGGTTAGAGCGCCGGCCTGTCACGCCGGAGGCCGCGGGTTCGAGTCCCGTCGCTCCCGCCATGTTTTCAAGCACTTAACATGGTCTACCCGCATCGCGGGTGAGGGATTCTGCGAAAACAAGCGTCGTTTCAGACTTTTGAGAGCCTGTAGGCACCGGCGTAGCGGCCGAAATCGTGGCTGGCCACGCCGTGACGAATGGACCCGGAATAAGTCGCAGGCGGCGCCACGATTTCGACTTTCACGATGGCGCTTTCGCCGGTTTTCACCAGCCCCGCATGCACCGCAGCCGCTGAAAGCGTCGAATCGGCGGTGTAGATATCGGTGCCCCAGAGCGGCCCCTCGGTTTCGCCCCGCACCCGGAAATAATAGCTGGTCCCCGGACTGCCTGCGAGGTCCAGCATATTGGTCGGCGCCTCCGCTGCCAGATAGCCCTGATCGAGCAATTGGCGAACCTGCCTGGCGGTGAGTTGTCCCCGCCGGTCGAAATAGGCCACAAGTTCCTGAACAGCCTTCATGATCTGACGCCTTCCATCGCGATGAGAACGCCATATGGCGGAGAGAAGCGGCCAAGGGCGGCCACGGGAACGACCCAGACCACGCGATAGGGCATCGGCTCCTGCGGCAATGCGATGTCGCCGTCGGTGATGACAATGGCGGCCTGAATTGCCGGATCGTCGGCAAGCATCAGCATGGCAGGCGACAGGTCGCTGCCGCCGAAGCCCTGCACCTCGACCTGCGCGAGTTCGGCGGGCGCGAACGTGCGGTCGGATGTAACCGCGGCATCGCATTGCAGGACCCGGACCTGATCGACACCGGCCAGATCACAGAAATCGGCGATAGCGCCGAGTGCGGGAGCGATCAGCCCGGTCATCGATCCGCTGGTGTCGAGGATCACGTTGACCATGCAGGACATCCGAAGCCGGCCGGGCAAGATGGCATCTGAACACGATGCGGCGCGCCGCGACGGGCGCGCAAAGCTGCGCGTACCCATGGACGAAGACTCGATCCAGCGCTGTAACGCAGCCTGCCAGGCCGGACGGGTGTTGTGTCGCTGTGCGGCCATGATCCGGCTTTCGGCGCCAGCCTTGCTGCCGCGCTCGCGTATGGCGCGCAAAGCAGAATCTATGGCGCGGCCCCGCGCGGCGATGTCGGCGATACGCGCCTTGTCCTCGTCTTGTGTGTCGATCGAATCCGGAAACATCTTGCGCTCCCGTTCGTCGCCCATGACGTCGCCGGCAGCATCATCGCTTTCGGTATTTTTGCCGTGTCTGGCGTGAGCCAGAACCTCCCGCACAGTCGCGGTTTGTCCTTCGAAGACGCGGCTTCGCGATTGCATCAGGTCGGCGTTGCGGCGCATTTCCAGCACGATGTCCTCTGCGGAGCGATTGCGCGCCCCCGGCATGTCGAGGCCGCCGGCCGGTATGGTCGGGAAACCCATTTCCACACGAAGGATGTCGTTGATGATGTAGTCATGCGCATAATTGAACTCGAGCGACTTGCTGCCGCGCGCCCGGTCGTGGGTCCGCAGCGCCAGATGCAGAAGCTCGTGTGCCAGCACGAAGCATAGTTCGTTGTCTTTCAGCCGCGACGTGAAAGCGCGATTGGCGATCAGCCGACCGGACGCGAAAACGCCCATGGTCGGCACGCGATCGTCCAGGTCCATGCGTAATGCGGCCGCAAGCCCTGACAGATGCGGCATCGTGCCGGCGACGATATGCAGGCCGCGTCGCAAACGCTGAAGAATTAGATCGTCGGCTTTTGTATCTCGCGCCGGCGCGGTCATGGTCTGGTCACCGACTTCAGCAGCGTCAGCATGGCCTTGTCGGCGCCGAGCGCGCCCCATTGCTCGACAAGGTCGGCAATCAGATTGAGCTGGTTCTCCGGTGGCAGACTGCGCAGGAAGCGGTCGATCTTGCGCGGCGCAATTGCGTTGAGCCGGCCGGACTGAACGTGCTGGCGGATGCAATTGAGAATGAACCAGCGGGCGGTGTGCCCCTGCGGGAGCGATTTCGGATCGACGATGTAGGTCTCAATGGGCTTCAGATCGCCCAATGCATCTTCGGCCAGCGCACAGAAGATGGCCGCATCTTCCGGGGACAATCGGCCGAATGCGAGTGCGCGGCGAATCTCCGCATTCAGCACGCCGGCCTGCTCCGCCATATCGAGCGCCCGCGACAGCGAGGTCCAGGCCCGCGGTGTGGAGAACGGGACGGCGTCCTGCGGCACCTCGCGCATGAGTGCATCGGGCATGTGCGTCAGGAAGCTGCGAATGTCGCCGCGGACGCCCTGCCGCCGCGCCCAGTCCTGCCATTCGTCGGCATCGACACGCAGATTGAGAATGGTCACGCGGTTGATCAGCGCAGAACTCATGCTGCGCACGAGCGCGCGGTCCTGCTGCCGGTTGCCGGCCGCCACCACCCAGGTCCCGGCGGGGAGGGCGTGTTCGCCGAGACGGCGTTCCAGCAGCAGCGAATAAAAGGCCTTCTGCACATCCGGAGCGCAGGCCGGAAGCTCGTCCAGAAAAAGGCAGAATGGCTGCGGAATTTCCGGCAGAAGAAGCCGAGGAGGGCAGAAGACCGACCGTTCTCCGACGATTTTCGGCACGCCGCTGACGTCTTCGGGCGCGATCTGCGTGCCGAGCAGCGAGCGGCAGGCAAGGCCCGCCTCCGCCGCCGCCTGCGCCACGATGTCCGATTTTCCAACGCCCGGCGGCGACAGCAGCAGAATGCTCTGCGTCTGCGCCATGCATTGCACGAGCTTCTTGGCCTGCCGGAGCGTGATGGTTTGCTGAAGGGGGCTGACGCCTGCGTCCATTGGACGGCTCCTGGGTGAAGAGAATGGGCGCTCCCTCACCAGGAACAGTGCAAATCTAGCAGCGGCGGAGCCATTTCGCCATAGGGCGCGGAGAATTTCACGCCGCTCATGCCGCCAGCGGGCGCGGCAAGGCGCCACTTGTCATGACGATTTTATTACAGAATGATGACAGACTGGCAGTCGGACAGCGCCAGGCCGCAGGACGAGTAACTTGGATCAGGCTCCTAGAGTGAATTCTGATGCAGCGGAAAAAATCTTTGCGGCATTGCGTGCATCCAATTGGATTTCCTATATAATTACTGCCATCATCCACGCCGCCGCGCTGTTTCACATCGTGCTGACGGAAAACGGCCGGTTCGGCCAGTTGCTTGCTCTGGCGGCGTGGTTGGCGCTTAACTGTCTGTGGTTGCTGATATTTCGGCGTCCAGCCGTGGCGGCGGCGTTGTCTCTTGTGATTGTCGAACTCCTTATCCTCGTATCGGCCTTCAAGTTCAAGATCACCTGGATGACCGCATCCTTCATGGATGTGATGATTATCGACCCGGACAGCGTCGCTTTTCTGCTGTCTGCGGTGCCTGGTCTGCGCATGTGGGTCATCTGTGCGGGCCTCTTCTGCGTTGTTCTGCTTTGCCTGATCTGGATTTTGGACAAGGTTCGCATTCGCAGGTCATTTGCGGCGGCGGGCGCAGGCGTCTCGCTCGCGATCGTCTGGTCGCTGTCCAACGCCGTGCCGGAACAGCCTTGGGAGCCGTTTCAGGGCACAAACCACGTCTCGGGCTTCACGCGCTCCATGGCGGTGTCGCTGACCGAATTCGCCGATGGGGGCTTCCTCGAG
>JAEVZN010000364.1 GCA_023392205.1 Pseudomonadota bacterium | reverse complement strand
GTGCTCGATCGTGATGATGTCCTTGTTGCCGGTGGCGGTGACGAAGATGTCGGCGATCGGGGCCGCGTCTTCCATGGTCACGACCAGGTAGCCTTCCATCGCCGCCTGCAGGGCGCAGATCGGATCGACTTCCGACACCATCACGCGGCAGCCGGCCTGGCGCAGCGACGCCGCCGAGCCCTTGCCGACATCGCCGAAGCCCGCAACCATCGCGATCTTGCCAGACATCATGACGTCGGTGCCGCGGCGGATGCCATCGACGAGCGATTCACGGCAGCCATAGAGGTTGTCGAATTTCGACTTGGTGACGGAGTCGTTGACGTTGATGGCGGGCCACAACAGCGTGCCGGCGTTCTGCATCTCGTAGAGGCGATGCACGCCGGTGGTGGTCTCTTCGGAGACGCCCTTGATGTTCTTGGCCATCTCGGCGAAATAGCCCTTCGGCTTTTCCTTGATCTGCTTCTTGAGCAGCGCGAAGAACACTTCCTCTTCTTCCGAGCCGGGCTTGTCGAGGAATGCGGTGTCGCCGTTCTCCGCACGCAGGCCGAGGTGGACGTACATGGTGGCGTCGCCGCCGTCATCGAGGATCATGTTCGGCGTGCCGCCGCCATGCCAGTCGAACATGCGGGCGGTGTAATCCCAGTAATCCTTCAGGCTCTCGCCCTTGATCGCGAAGACCGGAATGCCGGCCGCCGCAATCGCGGCCGCGGCATGGTCCTGCGTCGAATAGATGTTGCAGGAGACCCAGCGCACATCGGCGCCGAGCGCCACCAGCGTTTCGATCAGAACCGCGGTCTGGATGGTCATGTGCAGGGAGCCTGCGATCCGCGCGCCCTTCAGCGGCTGCTTCGGGCCGTATTCCTCGCGGGTCTGCATCAGCCCCGGCATTTCGGTCTCGGCCAGCGAGATTTCCTTACGGCCGAAATCGGCGAGTCCGATATCGGCGACGATGTAATCCGAAAAGCCGGACTTCTTCGCGGTGGCTGCGGTCATGACGCTCCTTGCACCCTGGTGAACAGAGATATGTGCGGAAATGGACTGGCGCGGCGCGCAAGGCGCACCGCAGTCGGGCTGCGTATAGCAAAGCCCGGCGCCCATCGCAATGCACATATAAAGATTTCTTTATGTCCAGCACGTGACGCAACGGCCGCCGCCGCCCCCTTGACCCCGGCCTTTCAAGTAACATAAAAAGTTACATGAGTTACGACAGCCGGCTGTCCGGTGTGCTGCATATCCTTCTTCATATGGCGGAGCAGGGCGGTCCGGCGACCTCGGAAACGCTTGCCAGGGCGATGAGCACCAATCCGGTGGTCGTGCGCCGCCTAATGGCGGGCCTGCGAGAGCAGGGCTTCGTCCGGTCCGGCAAGGGGCATGGCGGCGGCTGGATGCTGGCCTGCGATCTGTCGCGGGTGACCTTGCGCGACATCTACAATGCGCTCGGCTGTCCCTCGCTGCTCGCCATCGGCCATCGCTCGCAGACGCCGCAATGCCTGGTCGAGCAGGCAGTGAACGCCGCGCTCGATGGCGCCTTCCGCGATGCCGAGGCGCTGCTTCTGGCGCGGCTCGGCGATGTCACGCTGGCGGCGCTGAGCAAGGATTTTCACCAACGCTTGTCTGCGCGCAAGGCGCAGGTTCTGGAACGACGCGATGCATCGTGATGCACTCGCCAAAGGAAATGGCAACGATGAGCGCAGCACAAGAGCTTCTGGCACCGTTTTCCGATCCGGACGCGGTGGCGCGCTACGCCGAGGGGCCGCCGCGGTTCGTTCCGGGCTTCGCCGACCTGCACAAGATGACCGGCATCCTGCTCGCGGAGCATGCGCCCGCCAATGCGCGGGTGCTGGTGCTGGGTGCTGGCGGCGGGCTTGAACTGAAGGCGCTGGCGCAGGCGCATCCGGGCTGGAGCTTCGATGGCGTCGATCCTGCGCCGGAAATGCTCAAACTGGCGATGCGCACGCTCGGTCCGCTTGCATCGCGCGCGCGCCTGCATGAAGGCATCATCGACGATGCGCCGGACGGGCCGTTCGATGCGGCGGTCTGCCTGCTGACATTGCATTTTCTGCCCCGCGAGGAGCGGCAGCGCACGGTGGCGCAAATCCGCCGCCGCCTGCGGCCCGGCGCACCTCTCGTCGTGGCGCATTCCAGTTTCCCGCAGGGCGACGGCGAACGCGACCGCTGGCTGTCCCGCTATGCCGCCTTCGCGGTGGCATCCGGCGCTGACGCCACGCAAACCGAGAAAATGCGCGCGGCGGTCAAGGCGCATCTGAGCCTGTACGACCCCGAGGATGACGAAGCCATCCTGCGCGAGGCGGGCTTTCGCAATGTCACGATGTTCTATGCCGCCTTCACCTGGCGCGGCTGGGTGGCCAATGCGTGAGGGGTGGACGTCTGAGTTCTAACGCTTCCGCACCACGCCGGCGGACACATAGCCGTGCGACGTCGCCGGGGCGTCGTCGGTGTCTTTCGATTTGCCACGCGGCGCTTTCTTCGCGGCGCTACGCTTTGCCGGTACCTGCTTTGCGACCGGCTCCGCCTCGCCACGGATCAGGTCGATGAGGTGCTGCCGCCGCCACGCGGCATTGCCGGATTTCATCTCCGGATGATGCTTGTCGAAACGCGACGCCAGCGTCTTCACCTCCGCATCCTTCATGCC
>JAEVZN010000348.1 GCA_023392205.1 Pseudomonadota bacterium | reverse complement strand
AATCGTTGCCTTCGCCAGTCAGTTCGAAGGTCACGCCCTTCGCAAGCCAGGCGCCGAAGCTCTGGCCCGATGTTCCCGACAGCGACACATGGATGGTGTCGTCGGGCAGGCCTTCATGGCCGTAGCGCTTGGCGACTTCGCCGGACAGCATGGCGCCGGCCGAACGATCGGTGTTGTTGATCGCAATCTCGATGCGTACCGGCGCGCCGCGATCGAGGGCCGGCGTGGCCTGTGCGATCAGCTTGCGGTCGAGCACGTTGTCGAGCTTGTGGTCCTGCCGCTCGGAATTGAAGATGGCGACGCCTTCCGGCGCCAGCGGCTTGGTGAACAGCTTCGAGAAATCCAGCCCCTTGGCCTTCCAGTGTTCGACCATGGCGCGCTGGTCGAGCATCTGCATCTGGCCGACCATCTCGTCGAATTTGCGATAGCCCATCTCGGCCATCAATTCGCGCACCTCTTCGGCGACGAAGAAGAAATAATTGATGACGTGTTCGGGTTGTCCCTTGAAGCGCTTGCGCAGCACCGGATCCTGCGTCGCGACGCCGACCGGGCAAGTGTTGAGATGGCATTTGCGCATCATGATGCAGCCGGCCGCGATCAGCGGCGCGGTGGCAAAGCCGATCTCGTCGGCGCCGAGCAGGGCGCCGATCACCACGTCGCGGCCGGTGCGGATACCGCCATCCACCTGCACGCTGATGCGGCCGCGCAGCCGGTTGGCCACCAGCGTCTGGTGTGTTTCGGCAAGCCCGATTTCCCACGGCGAGCCGGCATGCTTGATCGAGGTGAGGGGGGAGGCACCGGTGCCGCCCTCGTAACCCGCAATGGTCACATGATCGGCCCGCGCCTTGGAGACACCGGCGGCGACCGTGCCGACGCCGACTTCCGACACGAGCTTCACCGATACGTCGCCTGCCGGGTTGACGTTCTTCAGGTCGTAGATGAGCTGCGCCAGATCCTCGATCGAATAGATGTCGTGATGCGGCGGCGGCGAGATCAGCCCGACGCCCGGCGTCGAATAGCGCACCTTGGCGATGGTCTGATCGACCTTGTGGCCGGGCAATTGCCCGCCTTCGCCGGGCTTTGCACCCTGCGCCATCTTGATCTGCATCATGTCGGAATTGACAAGATATTCGGTGGTCACGCCGAAGCGGCCAGATGCGACCTGCTTGATCGCCGAACGCATCGTGTCGCCATTCGGCATCGGCTTGAAGCGGTCGGCTTCCTCGCCGCCTTCGCCGGTATTCGACCTGCCGCCGATCCGGTTCATGGCAATCGCCAGCGTGCTATGCGCCTCGCGCGAGATCGATCCGAATGACATCGCACCGGTCGCGAACCGCTTCACGATCTCGCTGGCCGGCTCGACCTCGTCGAGCGGGATGGCCTTGCGTCCGTCCTCGGCCGCATCCTTGATGCGGAACAGGCCGCGGATGGTCAAAAGCTTTCCGGATTGCTCGTTCAGCGCGCGCGCGAAGGCGCGGTATTGCTCATAGGAATTGCCGCGCACCGCGTGCTGCAGATCGGCCACCGTCTGCGCGGTCCAGACATGGTCCTCTCCGCGGATGCGGTAGGCATATTCGCCGCCGACATCCAGCGCTTCGCGATAGATCGGCGCATCGCCGAAAGCGTCGCGATGCCGGCGCACGGTCTCTTCGGCGATCTCGGTCAGCCCCACGCCCTCGATGCGCGTAGCAGTGCCGGTGAAATAGGTGGCGACGAAATCTTCGCGCAGGCCGATCGCATCGAAAATCTGCGCGCCGCAATAGGACTGGTAGGTGGAGATGCCCATCTTCGACATCACCTTCATCAGCCCCTTGCCGAGTGACTTGGTGTAGCGCTTGACGATCTCGTCATCGTCGAGCTTCTGCGGCAGCTGCTCCTTCATCGCGATCAGTGTCTCGAAGGCGAGATACGGATTGATCGCTTCGGCGCCGTAACCGGCCAGACATGCGAAGTGATGCACCTCGCGCGGCTCGCCGGATTCCACCACCAGCCCGACCGAGGTGCGCAGGCCCTCGCGGATGAGGTGATGATGCACGGCCGCGCAGGCGAGCAGCGCGGGGATCGCGATGCGTTCGGCGCTGACCTTGCGGTCGGACACGATGATGATGTTGATGCCGTCGCGGACGGCAGCTTCCGCCTCCGCCTTCAATTGCTTGAGCGCAGGCGCAAGCCCGTCGGCGCCATGTTCGGCGGGGTAAGTGGCGTCGAGCGTGCAGGAGCGGAATTCCACGCCATCGAGTTCGTCGATGGCGCGGATCTTTTCCAGATCGGCATCGGTCAGGATCGGCTGGCGCACTTCGAGGCGCTGAGTCTTCGACGTGCCTTCGAGGTCGAACAGATTCGGCCGCGGTCCGATGATGGACACGAGGCTCATGACGATCTCTTCGCGGATCGGATCGATCGGCGGGTTCGTCACCTGGGCGAAGTTCTGCTTGAAATACGTGTAGAGCAGCTTCGACTTGTCCGACAAGGCAGAGATCGGCGTGTCGTTGCCCATCGAGCCGATGGCTTCCTCGCCGGTCATTCCCATCGGCGACAACAGCACCTTGATGTCTTCCTGCGTGTAGCCGAAAGCCTGCTGGCGATCGAGCAGAGGCAGGTTGGAAATCTGCGCCTGCGCCGGCACCTCGGGCAGGTCTTCGAGCACCACCTGGGTGTGGTCCAGCCAGTCGCGATAGGGATGCGAGCGCGCCAGTTCCGCCTTCAATTCCTCGTCGGGAATAAGCCGGCCTTGGTCGAGATCGACCAGCAGCATCTTGCCCGGCTGCAGCCGCCATTTCTGAACGATGTCTTCTTCCGGAATTTTGAGCACGCCCATTTCCGACGCCATCACGATGCGGTCGTCGCGGGTGAGGAGATAGCGCGCCGGGCGCAGGCCGTTGCGGTCGAGCGTGGCGCCGATCTGCCGTCCGTTGGTGAAGGCGATGGCCGCGGGGCCGTCCCATGGCTCCATCAGGGCGGCGTTGTATTCATAGAAGGCGCGCCGCTCCTCGTTCATCAGCGGATTGCCGGCCCATGCCTCCGGGATCATCATCATCATGGCGTGCGACAGCGAATAGCCGCCCATCACCAGGAATTCGAGAGCGTTGTCGAAACAGGCGGTGTCGGATTGCCCTTCATAGGAAATCGGCCACAGCTTCTCGATGTCCTCGCCGAACAGCGGCGAGGAAACCGAAGCTTGCCGCGCCGCCATCCAGTTGACGTTGCCGCGCAGCGTGTTGATCTCGCCGTTATGCGCGATCATCCGGTAGGGATGCGCCAGCGACCAGGCCGGGAAGGTATTGGTCGAGAAGCGCTGATGCACCAGCGCCAGCGCGCTTTCGAAATCCGGATCGCTGAGGTCGGGATAATAGGCGCCGAGCTGGTCGGCCAGGAACATGCCCTTGTAGATGATGGTCCGGCAGGACAGCGAGACCGGGTAATAGCCCGACAGCCGCCGCTCGCGGCGCTGATAGATCGCGTTCGAAATCGCCTTGCGCAGGATATAGAGGCGGCGGTCGAAATCCTCTTCATTGTCGATATCGGCGGGGCGCTCGATGAACACCTGCATATGCACGGGCTCGGTCGGCTTCACCGATTCGCCGAGCGTCGAATTGTCGGTCGGCACCTCGCGCCAGCCGAGGATCTTCAGGCCTTCCGCCGCGGCGACCTCTTCATAGGTGGCACGGATGGTGTCGCGCCATTCCTCGTCGCGCGGCAGGAACAGATAGCCGACCGCATAATGTCCGGGTTCGGGCACGGCAAAGCCCGCCTCTTTCGCCGCCTTGGCAAAGAAGGGATGCGGAATCTGGGTGAGGATGCCCCCGCCGGCGCCGGCGCGCGGATCGGCGCCGACGGCGCCACGATGTTCGAGATTGACCAGAATGGTCAGCGCGTCTTCGACGATCTTGTGCGAGCGGCGGCCCTTGATGTCGGCAATGAAGCCGACGCCGCAGGAATCCTTGTCCAGCGCGGGATCGTACAGCCCGCGCGCCGCCGGCAAGCCGGGGTCGGCGGAATCGGCAAAGTCGGACGCGCGCCTTGCGATCCGATGCTCGTCCATCGTCCGGGTCTTCGGGCGGCTCATCGAGACTATGTCCCTCTCTCGGTCCTCAAGTGTATCCCGGGCCGTCGCCGCGCCCTAACGGACGTTGCGTGCGGCCATAATTTCGCTCGGAAGGCAATCGCTCGCGCGCCCCCGGTGGAGCGGTTTCGCGGATTGCTGGTCAAGCCGGGGCTGTCGATGCCGAGCCGCACCGCATGCCCCTGGCCAACGGAGTGGCTCGACTGACCCGTCGCCTCGACAAGGTAAACTGGGACAGCAATACTGTCCTATCGTCAATTTGCCAAATTTCTAACCGGCCGACAAGTGGCAGCCGGGCGTAGTCTGGCATTCGTCCAAATTATTCTCTCCCTTGCCCGAGAGCGCAACAGGCGGATTTTGCGGCGGCGGATGTTCCGGGCCGTCCGTTCTGCTAATCCCTTTGGACCGGGGCGGCCGCGACCGGACTGCAGGGGGGAGGCCATACGTGAATTTTGCAAGCGACAACACGGCCGCCATTGCGCCCGGCATTCTGGCGGCCATGAGCCGGGCTAATGAAGGTTTCGCGCTCGGCTATGGCAACGATGCCCTGACGAAGAGCGTCGAAAAGCGCATTGCCGAGCTGTTCGAATGCGAGGCGGCGGTGTTTCTCGTGCCGACCGGCACCGCGGCCAACGCGCTGGCGCTGGCGCATGTGACACCACCCTGGGGGGCGGTGCTTTGCCACGAGCAGGCACATGCCATGACCGACGAATGCGGTGCGCCTGAATTTTTCGGGGCAGGCCTCAAACTGATCGGTCTTTCCGGCGCCAATTGCAAGCTCAGCCCGGAGACGGTGGCGGCCGCCCCCGCCCGCTATTCCGGCCATGTGCCGCATCAGGTGAATGCTGCCAGCCTGTCGATCACCCAGGCGACCGAGGCCGGGACCGTCTACCGGGTCGAGGAGATCGCAGCCCTTTCGGCCATCGCGCGAGCGCGGGGCCTTGCGCTGCATATGGACGGTGCGCGTTTCGGCAATGCGCTGGCGCGGATGAATGTCACGCCGGCCGAAGCGACATGGAAGGCCGGAATCGACGTGTTGTCCTTCGGCGCCACCAAGGGCGGCGCGATGGCCGCCGAAGCGGTAGTATTTTTCAATCCGGACAAGGCGGCGTTCATGCCGGAACGGCGCAAGCGCGCCGGGCATCTCCTGTCCAAGCATCGCTTCCTGGCCGCGCAATTCGAAGGTTATCTCGAAGACGAGACCTGGCTGAAACTGGCACGCCACGCCAATACGATGGCCGACAGGCTCGCGGACGGTTTGCGCAGGGCCGGTGCCGCGATCGTCTGGCCGGTGGAGGCGAATATTGTCTTCACGCTGCTGCCGAAAGACCTCGATGCCGGGCTGAAGGCGCAGGGCGCGGCCTATTATGTGCGCGACAACAGCCTTGCCGGCAGCGATGTGCAGATCGCGCCGGACCGGATGCTGGTGCGGCTGGTGACATCCTTCGTCACCAATGAAGCGGAGGTGGACCGCTTCGTGGCACTGGTGGCGAAGGGGTAGCGCGGCCGGGCGCGCCGCAGGCATCTATGCGTTTTCGAGCGAAGTGGATACCGGTTTGCGTCAAGAAAACGAGTCGATGCAAGAATCTAGAGCCCCGGCTTTGATT
>JAEVZN010000639.1 GCA_023392205.1 Pseudomonadota bacterium | reverse complement strand
GCTCGATCCAGCGCCGCAATCAGAAGGTGATTGAAGAGGCGCCGTCGCCGCTGCTCGATGAAGCCACCCGCAGGAAGATGGGCGAGCAGGCGGTCGCGCTGGCAAAAGCCGTGGGCTACGACTCGGCCGGCACCGTGGAATTCGTAGCCGGGCAGGACCGGTCCTTCTACTTTCTGGAAATGAATACACGGCTGCAGGTCGAGCATCCGGTGACCGAACTGATCACCGGCATCGATCTCGTGGAGCAGATGATCCGCGTTGCCGCCGGTGAAGTTCTCTCGATCAAACAATCCGATGTGAAACTCACCGGCTGGGCGGTGGAAAGCCGCGTCTACGCCGAAGACCCGTATCGCGGCTTCCTGCCCTCGACCGGCCGGCTGGTGCGCTACCGGCCGCCGGCGGAATCGCAGACGGACGGCATCACGGTCCGCAACGATACCGGCGTTTATGAAGGCGGCGAGATTTCGATCTTCTACGCCCCGATGATCGCCAAGCTGATCACGCATGCGCCGACGCGGGAGCAGGCTATCGATGCGCAGGCCGATGCGCTGGACGCGTTCTATGTCGGCGGCATCCGCCACAATATCCCGTTCCTGTCCGCGCTGATGGCGCATCCGCGCTGGCGGTCCGGCAATCTCTCCACGGGCTTCATCGCCGAGGAATTTCCGGACGGCTTCCACGGCGTCGCGCCGGAAGGCGAAACCGCGCATGTGCTGGCGGCGGTCGCGGCTGCCATCGATCATGTGCTGGGCGAGCGCAAGCGGCAGATTTCCGGGCAGATGCGCCATCGCGTCGTCACCCGCGAACGGCAGCGCGCGGTGTGGCTGAACGAGCAGGAATTCAGGCTGGAGGTCTCGCGCGGCAATGGCGTGATCGAGGTCGCCTTCGACAACGGAAACGACCATGTTCACCGGCTCGACTCGACCTGGAAGCCGGGCGATCCGCTCTGGTCCGGGCATGTCGATGGCCAGAAGGTGACGGTGCAGGTGGCGCCCGCCGCCAATGCCTTCGACCTGGCGTATCGCGGCGCGCAGGCACGCGCCTATGTCTATACGGGGAGCGAGGCGGCCTATGCGCGGCTGATGCCGGTGAAGAAAGCGGCCGATACCGGCAAGGCGCTGCTCTGTCCGATGCCGGGGCTTGTTGTGTCGATCGCCGTTGCCGAGGGGCAGGAGGTCAAGGCCGGGGAAACGCTGGCGGTGGTCGAGGCCATGAAGATGGAGAATGTGCTGCGCGCCGAGCGCGACGCCACCGTGAAGAAGATCAACGCGAAGACCGGCGACAGCCTCGCGGTCGATGCCGTGATCATGGAATTCGCATAATCCGGCCATACCGGCGATTCATGCTAGGCTGATGGTCTGCCGAATCCGTTCCAGCCAGGCGCATCTCCCGACATGACAATGCTCGATTCGATTCTGCCCTCAGGGACACTGAGCCAAAGCCGGTTCGGCAATGCCCTTCTTGTGCTGCTGATCGGCTTCGTGCTGTCGCATATGCTGTCGGCGCCGGTGGTTGCCGACAATATCGGCCTGTTCCCGTTTGTCGCCACGCAGATCGCGCTGGTCTGGTGGTGGTTCGCGCTGATGGTGAAGCGGCTGCGCGATGCCGAACGCTCTGTGCTGGCGATTTCCGCCGTGGCGCTGATCGATGTGATTTCGGTGGTGCTGATGACGGTGATGCTGGGTCTGCTGGTCGTCGATCTGTCCGCCGGTGCGGCCGCGCCCTATCTGCCGGCGTCGCTCGGGTTCATCGGCTATCCTTTTGTGTTTCTGTACAATCTGATGACCGGACCGCCCGCCGACATGCAGGACGGCACCATGGCCATGCTCGCCGCCTTCGTGCTGGCGCCGCTGCTGCTGACGCTGTGGTACACTTTCTGGGCGGCGCTCCAGCCGTCGGAATTGCACACCACGGCGTGACGCTGTCATTCGCGCAAACACAACATATGCCCATGCTGTATTTCGCCTATGGGTCCAATATGTGCCGCGACGGGATGCGGCGGCGCTGCCCGGAAGCCGAGGCGCTTGGCGTTGCGAGCCTGCGCAGCCATGCCTTCATGATCATGGCGAATGGCTACGCATCTGTTGTGCCTGCAACGGCACAGGCGGTGCGGGGTATCCTGTGGCGCATCTCGCCGCGCGATCTCGCAACGCTCGACGCCTATGAAGATGTCGCGGGCGGCCTGTACCGGCGCGCAACCATGCCGGTCTCACGTGCGGGCGCGTCGATGCCGGCGCTGGTCTATCTGGGTGCGGAGCGACGCCACGGAATGCCGCGTCCGGGCTACATGGAAAGCGTGCTCGCAGCGGCACGGCAATGGGCCTTGCCGGACGATTATGCAACGGCATTGTCGCGCTTTGGCAGGGCGAACAGCGCATCCGCAGCGAGGGGCCGCGATGTCTGACCTCGTTGCAAGGCGCGTGCTGATCCGCGGGCTTGTGCAGGGCGTTGGCTTCCGGGCCTGGACCCAGCATGTGGCGCAGGGGCGCGGCATTCAGGGATGGGTGCGCAACCTGCCGGACGGGCGGGTGGAGGCATTGTTCGCAGGCACAGCCGATGCGGTGGAGGGGATGATTGAAGCCTGTCATCGCGGACCGCGCCATGCGCAGGTGGACGCGGTCGACGCACATGATGCCGCGCCGGCGTTGCCGGATGGCGGCGCCCTGAGCGGATTCGTTTTGCTGCGCGACGGCTAGCGGGCCACGCCGAACAGCGGATCGAATTCGCGGCGCAGCGCGTGGTCGAGATCGTCCATCGTCACCGGCAGGCCGAGATCGACCAGGCTCGTCACGCCATAGCGCTGTTCGCGTACGCCGCAGGGCACAATCCCGGTGAAATGCGACAGGTCCGGATCGACATTGATGGCGAGGCCATGCAGCGACACCCAGCTTTTCAGCCGGATGCCGATCGCCGCGATCTTGTCCTCATGGCCGTCGCCCTTGTCCGGCCGCCTGACCCAGACGCCGACCCGGTCCTCGCGCCGCTCGCCGTGCACGTTGAAATGCGCAAGGGCGCGGATGATCCATTCCTCCAGCGTCGCCACGAAAGCGCGCACATCCTGCCGCCGCCGCTTCAGGTCGAGCATGACATAGACCACACGCTGGCCCGGACCGTGATAGGTCATCTGCCCGCCGCGCCCGGTCTGGAAAACCGGGAAGGCCGGTTGCGTCACGTCGCCGGCGAGGGCGCTGGTGCCCGCAGTATAGAGTGGCGGGTGTTCGAGCAGCCAGACCTGTTCGGCGGCCTGGCCGGCGACGATGGCCGCGACCCGGCGCTCCATCGCGGAAAGCGCCGCCTCGTAATCCGTCAGTCCGGCCGACATCAGCCATTCCGGCGATCCCTGTCCGGCCCTGAGCGGCATCCCGGCCGCGA
>JAEVZN010000229.1 GCA_023392205.1 Pseudomonadota bacterium | reverse complement strand
TACATCAGCACCGCATCGACGGTGAGCGGATCGCGCTTCCATTTCCACCACAGCCCCTTCGGACGGCCGGGAAGGTAGGGCGAATCGCGGCGCTTGATCATCACGCCTTCGACCGCCTGCGCGTCTTCGCCGGCACCGGCCGAAGCCGGATCGGCGCGCGCGGCGGCCAGCTCCTCCCAGGTCGAGAATGTGACCAGCGTCGAGAGATCGAGGCGCGGATGCGCATGCCGCGCGATGAAGGCGCGCAGCTTCTCGCGGCGCTCCGCGAACGGCATCTCGCGCAGGTCGTCATGGCCATCCATCAGCAGATCGTAGGCGCGCAGATGCGCCGGGTATTCCTGCATGAGTTTCGGCGTCACCGTCTTGCGATTGAGCCGCTGCTGCAACACGTTGAAGCTCTGCACGCGGCCCTCGCGCAGGATCAGCAATTCGCCATCGAGCGAGCCGTTGAAGTTCAGTGCTTCGAGGAGATCCGGGAAGCTGCGCGAGATGTCCTCGCCGGTGCGCGAATACATCCGCACGATGCGTTCGCCCTGCGCATTCACGCCGGCCGAGGCCTGCACGCGGATGCCGTCCCATTTCCACTCCGCGACGTATTCCGCCGGATCGAGTTTTGCGAAATCCGCATCCTCGATCGCATGCGCCAGCATGGCAGGGCGGAAGGGCGCCGGGTCGGTATGCTGCGGCTTGTCCGCGCGGCCCTCCAGCCAGGCGAACAGGTCTTCGTAGGGCGCCTCCAGGCTCGACCACAGCAATTCGATTTCGGTTGCGTCCTTGTCGCCAAGCGCACCGGCGGCGGTCTTGGCGAGCCGTGCCGACACGCCGACCCGCAACGCGCCGGTGACGAGCTTCAGCAGCGCCCAGCGTCCGGTCTCGTCCAGCGCATCCAGCCAGCGCGCGATCTGCGCCGGCAATTCGGCTTTTCCGAGTGTGTTGATAATGGCGATGACGTCGCTGAGCGCAGGGATGTGGTTCGGCTTCGCCTCCGGGAGAGGCCACATCAGCGCCACCGTCTCCGAGGTGTCGCCGACGAAATCGCGTGACAACGCGAACAGCACCGGATCGGTGCGCTCGCCGATCAATGTGCGGATCATGCCCGGCTTGGCATGCTGGAACGAGAGCGCGCCGGTGAGAGCGGCCAGCGCATAACCGCGCTCGGGATCGGGCGTATGCCGGAAATAATCCGTCATCAGGCGCAGCTTGTTGTTGCGGCCGGGCTCATAGGCGAGACGGTCGAGCAACTCGGCGAAGCGGTTCATGCCGGCGCCGCCTCTGCCTGCACGGTCGGGGCATTGCCGGTGCCGTCGGTCTCGTCCTCGTCGCCATAGCCGACAATGGCGAGTGGGCGTCCGCGCAGGCCCTTGCTCTCGCACCAATGCACCAGCGCATCCTCCTGGCCATGCGTGACCCAGATTTCCGAAGCGCCGGTCGCGGTGATGGTTGCGCGCAGGCCATCCCAGTCGGCGTGATCCGATATCACCATCGGCAATTGCACGAGGCTTTGCCGCGCGCGCGCGCGGATGCGCATCCAGCCGGAGGCGTAGCAGGTCACCGGATCGGGAAAGCGGCGCGACCACACCTCTTTCAATGCCGAAGGCGGGCACAGCGTGATGGTGCCGGCGAGGTCCGCTTTCTGGCGGTCGCGTACCGGGACGAGTTCGCCGAGATCGATGCCGCGGCTGAGGTAAAAGCGCGACAGGCTTTCCATCGCACCATGCAGGTAGATCGGCTCGCGGTAACCGGCCTGACGGATCAGGGCCATGACCCGCTGCGCCTTGCCGAGCGTATAGGCCCCGACCAGATGCGCGCGCTCGGGAAACACCGTCAGTGAATGAAGAAGCCGCGCGATCTCGCCTGAGGCATCCGGATGCCGGAACACCGGCAGGCCGAAAGTGGCTTCGGTGATGAACACGTCACAGCGGACCAGTTCGAACGGGGCGCAGGTCGGGTCCGGTACGTCCTTGTAATCGCCTGAGGCGACGATACGCAGGCCTTTGCGCTCGACCGCGATCTGCGCGGAGCCCAGCACATGCCCGGCCGGATGGAACGTCACGCGGACATCGTTCAGGTCCACGCTCTCGCCATAGCCGATGGCCTGCGTTGTTCCGGCAAAGTCCGCGCCGTAGCGCAGGCGCATGATGTCGAGGGTGTCCTGCGTGGCCAGCACGGCGCCATGTCCGGCGCGGGCATGGTCGGAATGGCCGTGCGTGATCACGGCCTTGTCGACGGGCCGTGTCGGGTCGATATAGAATCCACCGCTTTCGCAGAAGACGCCGGACGGGGTCGGCAGAAGCAGGCTTTCGGGTCGCATGGTCCGTTAGATAAGCCTTGAGCCCCATTTCGCGAGCCGGACTTTTCGCGTCCCGATGACAAAGCAATTGCCGCAAGCCGGGCTTCCGGAAACCATTGCCCGCTGGTTTGCATCGCGCGGCTGGAACCCGCGCCCGCATCAGCTGGCATTGCTGGCGCGCGCGCAGGCGGACCGTTCAGCGCTGCTGATCGCACCGACCGGCGGCGGCAAGACGCTCGCAGGCTTCCTGCCCACACTTGTGGAACTCGGCGCCCGCAAGATGCCGACCGGCAAACTGGTCGCGGCCGGACGCGATGTCCGGCGCGGGCAGGGGCTGCACACGCTCTATATCTCTCCACTGAAGGCGCTGGCCGTGGATATCGCGCGAAATCTCGATGCGCCGGTTGCCGAGATGATGCTGCCGATCCGCATTGAAACCCGCACCGGCGATACGCCGGTGTCCAGGCGCTTGCGCCAGCGCCGCGATCCGCCCGACATTCTCCTGACCACGCCAGAGCAACTGGCCCTGCTGCTGGCCTCGGCCGATGCGCCGTATCTGTTCGGCAGCCTCAAGCGCGTCATTCTCGACGAATTGCATGCGCTGGTCACGTCAAAGCGCGGCGATCTGCTATCGCTCGGACTGGCGCGGCTGTTCGCGCTGGCGCCCGGCCTGCATACGACCGGACTGTCGGCGACGGTGGCAGAGCCTGACGATCTGCGCCGCTATCTGGTGCCGCAGCGCGAGGGACCGGACAATCTTGCGGATCTTGTCGTTGCCGATGGCGGGGCAGAGCCGCATGTCACCATGCTCGAACCTGATGCGGCCAATCCGGATGCACGCATCCCCTGGTCCGGACATTCCGCACGCCATGCGCTGCCGCAGATCTACGACCTGATCGCGGCCCACAAGATGACCCTGGTTTTCGTCAATACCCGCAGCCAGGCGGAGATGATTTTCCAGGAATTGTGGCGCATCAACGAGCTTGGTCTTCCGATCGCGTTGCATCACGGATCGCTGGATGTCGCGCAGCGGCGCAAGGTCGAGGATGCCATGGCGCAGGCGCGGCTGCGCGCCATCGTCTGCACGTCCTCGCTCGATCTCGGCATCGACTGGGGCGACAT
>JAEVZN010000192.1 GCA_023392205.1 Pseudomonadota bacterium | reverse complement strand
GGCATGACCGGTTCGCGGATCTGATCGCGGCCGCTGAGCCCGAGGATTACACGGCGCCGACCACCCGCGACGACATCGCCTTCTGGCTCTACACATCCGGCTCCACCGGCAAGCCCAAGGGCGCGGTGCATGTGCATGCCAGCCTCACGCTGACCAATGCCCTGTATTCGCAACCGGTGCTGGGCCTGACCGAAAACGATGTCTGCTATTCGGTCGCGAAGCTGTTTTTTGCCTATGGCCTGGGCAACGCGATGACATTCCCGATGTCGGTTGGCGCGACGACAATTCTGCTGGCCGACCGTCCGACCCCCGACAGCGTCGGCGCGCTCCTGCGCGAGCATCGGGTCACGGTCTTCTTCGGCGTGCCGACATTCTACGCGGCCTTTCTGGCGAGCGATGCCGCGCCCGATCGCGCCGCCACGCATTTCCGCCGCTGTGTGTCCGCGGGCGAAGCGTTGCCCGCCGATGTCGGCAAGCGCTGGCGCGACCGGTATGGCTGCGACATTCTCGACGGCATCGGTTCGACCGAGATGCTGCACATCTTCCTGTCGAATGCGCCGGGTGCCGTGAAATACGGCACCACCGGGACGCCCGTGCCGGGCTACGATCTGAAACTGGTTGACGATCAGGGCCAGCCGGTCGCGCAGGGCGAGATGGGGGAATTGCTCATTCGCGGGCCGACCGGTGCTGTCATGTACTGGAATAACCGTGAGCAGTCGCGCCGCACCTTCATGGGCGAATGGACCCGTTCCGGCGACAAATACATGCAGGATGAGGACGGTTACTTCGTCTATTGCGGGCGCAATGACGACATGTTGAAGGTCTCAGGCCTCTATGTTTCGCCCTTCGAGGTCGAGGGCGCGCTGCAGACGCACGACGATGTGCTGGAATGCGCGGTGGTGGCCTGGATGGATGCCGACGGATTGATCAAGCCGAAGGCGTTCATTGTGCTGAAAAGACAGGACAAGGCGTGCGACGAACTGGCGCGGGCATTGCAGGACCATGTCAAGGTGCAGCTCGCTCCGTTCAAATATCCGCGCTGGATCGAATTTCGCGGCGAATTGCCGAAGACCGCCACCGGGAAGATCCAGCGCTTCCGGCTGCGCATGGAAGCACCTGCAGCATGAGGCATTAGACTTAACGGGCGAAAGCCACCCTGCCGCAGCAGCGGGGCTTTTGCATCTTTTCGCAATTCAATAGGATCGAAGCCAGCGCCCGGCAGGGCGAAACGGACAACAGGAGGAACTGATCCATGAAGAAAACTCTGTTGGCAGCAGGCGCGGCTCTTGCGCTTGCGGCCGGGCCGGCTCTGGCCCAGGCTCAGGACAAGCCGATCAAGATCGGCTTTGTCTCGACCTTCAGCGGCCCTACGGCCGTCATCGGCAACGACATGCGCAACGCCTTCGAACTCGCGCTCGATCATATGGGCCGCAAGATCGGCGGACGTCCGGTCGAGGTGATCTACGAAGACGACATGCAGAAGCCGGATATTGGCAAGCAGAAGACCGAGAAGCTGATCGAGTCCGACAAGGTCGATTTTATCGCCGGCTATATCTGGTCGAACGTGCTGCTCGCGTCCCTGAAGCCGATCGTCGATTCCAAGACCATGACGGTCGTTGCCAATGCCGGCCCCTCGCAGCTGGCCGGTGAATTGTGCTCGCCCTACGTCTTCTCGACCTCCTGGCAGAACGACCAGACTCCGCAGGCCGTCGGCGAATACATGAACCAGAAGGGCGTCAAGAGCGTGTATCTGATCGGCCCGAATTATGCGGCCGGCAAGGACATGCTGCAGGGCGTGGCCGCCACATTCAAGGGCAAGGTGCTCGGACAGGATCTGACCAAGTGGCCGGATCAGCTCGACTTCTCGACCGAATTGTCGAAGGCGCGCAACGCCAAGCCGGACGCGATTTTCGTGTTCTATCCGGGTGCCGCAGGCGTGCAATTCCTGACGCAATATGCGCAGCAGGGCCTGAAGGGGCAGATTCCGCTCTACACGGCGTTCACAATCGATGAATTGTCGCTGCCGTTGCAGAAGGATCTGGCGATCGGCGTGCCGGGCGCCCAGCATTGGGTGAACGACCTGCCCTTCGACCAGAACAAGAAGTTCGTGTCGGGCTTCCGCGAGAAATACAAGACCTCGCCGTCCTTCTACGCCTCGCAGGCCTATGATGCCGCCCAGCTCATCAACAGCGCGGTGACGGCGGTGAACGGCGACCTGACCAAGAAGGACGCGATGCGCGACGAGATGCGCAAGGCGAACTTCCCGTCGGTGCGCGGGCCGTTCAAATACAACAACAACCACATTCCGATCCAGAATTTCTATCTGCAGGATGTGGTCAAGAAAGAAGATGGCACGCTTGGGTTGAAGACCGTCGCCACCATCGTCGAAAACAGCCAGGACCGTCACGGCGAACGCTGCAAGATGAAGTGGTGAACTGACAATTGCGCCGGACGGCGGTCCTGCGGGACTGCCGTCCGGCCTTTTTCTTGCACAGGCCTGAAGGCGCATGCCTGAAAGGCGACGGGCCTGAGAAGCCACATGGCTGAACTCCAGGACCGGTTTTCTGAGGAAATGCCGGCCGGCAGCGACGCCTGGACTTTCTCGGACCCTATCGTTCATTGACTCTTCGCCGCGGGGGCGGCATTTCGAAACCATGCTGATCCTGATCGAACAATCCCTGAACGGGCTGCAGTTCGGGCTGCTGCTTTTCCTGCTCGCAGCCGGTCTTACGCTGGTGTTCGGAATCATGGATCTGGTGAACCTCGCGCATGGTTCGCTGTACATGCTCGGCGCCTATTTCGTGGCCACCTTTGCCGCGCTGACCGGCAATTTTCTGATTGCCATCGGTCTTGCCCTCGTCGCCACGCTGATCGTCGGCATGCTGGTGGAGGTGATCGCGCTCAGACGCCTCTATGGCCGCGACCATCTCGACCATGTGCTGGCCACCTTCGGGCTGCTGCTGTTCTTCAACGAGTTCGTGCGGCTGGTCTGGGGCCCGGCGGGGATGAGCGTTCCGCTGCCGGCCTGGCTCAATACCAGCTTCGAGATTTTTCCCGGCGTGTTCTATCCGAGCTATCGCCTGTTCATCATTGCGGTGGCGCTGATCGTCGCCATCCTGCTTTATCTGCTGGTGATGCGCACGCGGGTCGGCATGCTGATCCGGGCGGGCGCCTCCAATCGCGAGATGATCGGCGCGCTCGGCATCAACATCAAGCTGCTATACACGTTTGTGTTCGGTGTCGGCGCGGCCTTGGCGGGGCTGGCCGGCATGATGCAGGCGCCGATCCTGACCGTACAGATCGGCATGGGCGAGAACATCCTGATCCTGGCTTTCGTGGTCATCATCATCGGCGGCATCGGTTCGGTGCGTGGCGCATTCGCAGCCTCCATTCTGGTCGGTATGATCGATACCGTCGGCCGCGCCTTCCTGCCCGATCTGCTGAAGCTGTTTCTGTCCAGCTCGGCGGCATCAACCGCAGGGCCTGCCATGTCGTCGATGATGATCTATGTGGTGATGGCGGCGATCCTTGTTTGGCGGCCCGAGGGCCTGTTCCCGGCGGCCAGCAAATGAGCGGCATCCTGACCTTCCGCAACGTCGCCGTCGCGGCGTTGCTGATCTTTCTCGCGCTTCTGCCGGTCTATTCGCATATGACCGGCAACACGTTCATCATGACGCTGTTCACGCGCATCGTGATCCTGGCCATCGGCGCGGTCAGCCTGAACCTGATCATGGGCTTCGGCGGCATGGTCAGTTTCGGACACGCGGCCTATCTGGGGATCGGCGGCTATGCCGTCGGCATTCTCGCCTATGAAGGCATCAATTCGGCCTGGATTCAGTGGCCGATCGCGCTTGTCGCCTGCGCGCTGTTCGCGCTGATCACCGGTGCGCTGTCGCTGCGCACTCGCGGCGTGTATTTCATCATGATCACGCTCGCCTTCGCGCAGATGATCTATTATGTCGGCATCAGCCTTGACCGCTACGGTGCCGATGACGGGCTCACCATCTACCAGCGCAGCGATTTCGGCGGGCTGATCGATCTCTCCGACCGCACGGTTTTCTATTATGTCTGCTTCGCATGCCTGATGGGCACCTGTTATCTGGTCTGGCGCATGGTCAATTCGCGCTTCGGCCTTGTCATCCAGGGCGCGCGCTCCAACGAACGGCGCATGCGCGCAATCGGCTTCCCGACATTTCGCTACAGGCTGACCTGCTTCGTGATCGCCGGCGTAATGTGCGGCCTGGCCGGTATCCTGCTCGCCAACCAGACCGATTTCGTCAGCCCGGCCATGATGCACTGGACGCGCTCGGGCGAATTCATCGTCATGGCGGTGCTGGGCGGCATGGGCTCGGTGCTGGGGCCGGTCATCGGCGCGGTGGCGCTGCTGGTGCTCGAGGAAACGCTGCCGCACATGATCTCGGTCGTCGGTGAAGCCGTCACCGGTGCGCCGGTCGTCGCGGCCAAGGAATATTGGGCGCTGATCCTCGGTCCGATGCTGCTTCTGGTGGTGCTGTTCGCGCGCGGCGGCATCGACAGTTTGCTGGAGATGATCCGCCGTGACTGATGCGTTGCTGAAAGTCGATGGCATCACCAAGCGCTTCGGCGGCGTGCTTGCCTCCGACGATATCTCGCTGTCGGTGCCGCGGGGCGAACTGCACGCTATCATCGGTCCGAACGGCGCCGGCAAGACCACATTGATCGGCCAGCTCACCGGCGAGATCGTGCCCAATGCCGGCACCATCGTCTTTGACGGCCAGGACATCACCGCGCAGCCGACCTATATGCGCTCGATGCTTGGGCTTGCCCGCTCGTTCCAGATCACCTCCCTGTTTCCGGACTTCACCGCACTCGATAATGTCGCGCTCGCCGTGCAGGCGCATGCCGGACATTCGTTCCACTTCTGGCGCAAGGCGCGCGACGAGATGGGTTTGCGCGATCCGGCCCGCGCCGCGCTCGATCACGTCGGCCTTTCGCAGCGCGCCGACACGATCGTCTCGTCGATGAGCCATGGCGAACATCGCCAGCTTGAAATCGCGATGGCGCTCGCCACCAGGCCGCGCATGCTGTTGCTCGACGAGCCGATGGCCGGCATGGGCCCGGAAGAATCCGCGCGCATGGTGCAGACGCTGCTCGACCTGAAGAAGCAATATACGATCCTGCTGATCGAGCACGACATGGAAGCCGTGTTCGCACTGGCCGACCGCATCACCGTGCTGGTCTATGGCCGGGTGATCGCGACCGGCCTGCCCGAAGAGATCCGCGCCAATGCGGATGTGCGCCAGGCCTATCTCGGCGAACAGGAAGCGGTGGCCGTCAATGTCTGACACGCTGCTTGAATTGTCCGGGATCGAAACCTGCTATGGCCGCAGCCAGGTGCTGTTCGGCCTGTCGCTGGCCATCAACTCCGGCGAGATGGTGACGCTGATGGGCCGCAACGGCATGGGCAAGACCACGACCGTGCGCTCCATCATGGGCCTGACGCCCGCGCGCGCCGGCATCATTCGCTTCGGCGGCAAGGAGATCCGCGGGCTGCCGTCCTATCGCGTGGCCAAGCTCGGCGTCGGCCTCGTGCCGGAGGGACGGCAGATCTTTCCGAACCTCACGGTGCGCGAGAATCTCGTTGCCACCGCCGCCAATACGTCGGGTGCGAAAGATCCCTGGACCTACGAGAAAGTGGTCGAACTGTTCCCGCGGCTGGCCGAACGCGCCGGCCAGATGGGCAACCTTCTGTCGGGCGGCGAGCAGCAGATGCTCGCCATCGGCCGCGCATTGATGACCAATCCGCGCCTGCTCATTCTTGATGAAGCGACCGAGGGCCTTGCCCCGCTCATCCGCCAGGAAATCTGGGATTGCCTGACCAGGCTGAAACAGGCCGGACAATCGATCATGGTCATCGACAAGAATGTCGCGGCGCTCATTGCCATTGCCGACCGGCATTACAT
>JAEVZN010000154.1 GCA_023392205.1 Pseudomonadota bacterium | reverse complement strand
AACCCCCCCCCCCTCCGGGGGCGGCCGCCCACCAAACCCCCCGGGGTGGGGGTCAATCGATACGGAGCTCCATCCGACCCCCTCCCCAACCCTCCCCCTTTCAGGGGGAGGGAGCGCATCGTGCTCGCGGCACGCGTTCGCCGTGCAGGCCATGCTTTGTGCCGTTCATTCACGGCCTCGCTAAAGTCGATCCAAAAACATGGATGGCCGGGTCAATCCCGGCCCTGACAGCGGTACTGCGTTTCATGGGCCGTCATTGCGAGCGCAGCGAAGCAATCCATCTAGAAAAATTGGATTGCTTCGGCGCTTCGCGCCTCGCAATGACGAATTGATAGAGGTGCGGCGTAACCAGCCTCAAATTGTCTGATAATACTCACCCACTTCCGGATGCGTGCGCGGCACGCTGTCCGTCGCCGCCGCGAGGATCTCATGCATGCGTGCGTCGATAACTAGATTGTTCAGCAGGCCCATTCTATCGCGAAACCGGGCGGCTTGCGCATCCCTATCGTGCGACGTTCAGAGAGCAGGCGGAGTAGGGACGTGGTCGTCATTCGGGTTCGATGCTGCGCGCCGTCCCGGAAAGTGACTGGGGCACGATAACCTCTCAGACTGGAAAGCTGGTCCGCCGAACTTCGCTGTTCCGCCAGTCTGACAATCGACCTTTGGCCTCTAGCAGACCTTGCTCAACCAAGCTCTCCAATCGCCCAGCAATCTTGTCGTGATTGATGTCCAGCGCTCGTTTCTCAAACTCAACTTTCACCTTTGCCACCAGCATGGCAACCTTCTGCCAATTGTCGTTGGTGAGCGTCAGAATCAGTTCATCGAGTGCGTCCGGCGCTGCCATCAATCGTTCAGGCCTCAAATCGTCTGATTATACTCACCCACCTCGGGATGCGTGCGCAGCACGCCATCCACCGCCTTGAACATCTCGCGCATGCGCGCCTCCGACGCCGGGCTTTCCACCACCACCACCAGTTCGGGCTTGTTGGATGACGCGCGCACCAGACCCCAGGTGCCGTCCTCGACGGTGACGCGCACGCCGTTGACGGTGACGAGATCGCGGATGCCCTGGCCCGCGACCTTGTCGCCCTTCTTCTGCGCCGCCTCGAAATGCTTCACCACCGCATCGACGATGCCGTATTTCTTCTCGTCGTCGCAATGCGGCGACATGGTCGGCGACGACCATGTTTTCGGTAGCGCGTTCTTCAGGTCGCTCATGCTCTTGTCCGGGTTGCGATCGAGCATGTCGCAGATCGCGATCGCGGAGACGAAGCCGTCGTCATAGCCGCGGCCGAACGGCTTGTTGAAGAAGAAGTGGCCGGACTTCTCGAAGCCGACCAGCGCGCCGGACTCGTTTACGCGCCGCTTCATGTAGGAGTGGCCGGTCTTCCAGTAATCCGCCTTCGCCTTGTTGGCGATCAGCACCGGATCGGTGGCGAACAGGCCGGTCGACTTCACGTCGACGACGAAAGTCGAGCCGGGATGCAGCGCCGACATGTCGCGCGCCAGCATGACGCCGATCTTGTCGGCGAAAATCTCGTCGCCCTCGTTGTCGACCACGCCGCAGCGGTCGCCGTCGCCGTCGAAGCCGAAGGCAACGTCCGCGCCCGAATTGATCACCGCATCGCGCATCGCATGCAGCATCTTCATGTCTTCGGGATTGGGATTGTATTTCGGAAATGTATGATCCAGCTCGCAATCGAGCGGGATCACCTCGCAACCGATCTTCTCGAGAATCTCCTGCGCGAAGGCGCCGGCGGTGCCGTTGCCGCAGGCCGCCACCACGCGCAGCTTGCGCTTGATCTTCGGACGATTGGTGAGGTCGGCGATATAGCGGGCCGGGAAATCGTCAATGAACTGATAGCTGCCGCCCTCGCGGGTCTTGAACGCAGCGTTGAGGACGATCTCTTTCAGCCGGCCCATCTCGTCGGGACCGAAGGTCAGCGGGCGGTTGGCGCCCATCTTCACCCCGGTCCAGCCGTTGTCGTTATGCGAGGCGGTGACCATCGCGACACAGGGCACGTCGAGATCGAATTGCGCGAAATAGGCCATCGGCGACAGCGCAAGTCCGATGTCGCGCACGCGCATGCCGGCCGCCATCATGCCGGAGGTCAGCGCCATCTTCACCGAGGCGGAATAGCCGCGGAAGTCGTGTCCGGTGACGATGTCGGGCTTCACGCCCATCTCGTGCACCAGCGTGCCGATGCCCATGCCGAGCCATTGCAGGCCCATGAGGTTGATTTCCTTGCCGAGCAGCCAGCGCGCGTCGTATTCGCGAAAGCCGGTCGGCTTCACCATCGGCTGCGATTCATACGCGTAGGTATTAGGCGCGAGCTGCGCCGCGGGCTTCGGAAACATGGGTATCCTCGATCTTGGGGAAATCTGGCGCGCGCGATCCATAGCGCAAACGCGGCGAGGGTGGAAATGCCTGTAAACGTTTATTGTTCCAGGACGAGCCGCCCCTCCTTGTATTCAAACCGCTTCAGCCGGGTCAGGTAGGACAGGCCGAGCAGATTTTCGCCCAGCGCATCGCCCGGTATCACCAGCGCCTGCACGTCGCGCACAACCAGGCCGCCGATATCGATGGAATTCAGCGTGACCGGGGCCGCGCGCACCGTGCCGTTCGCCGTGCGCACCTGGGCGGTATAGTCGTTGCGCACCGGCCGCAGGCCAAGGCGCGCCGCTTCGCGTTCGGTCAGGGCCACGACGGAGGCGCCGGTATCGACCATGAATTCGACCCGGCGGCCATCGATCCGGCCCTCGATCTGGAAATGCCCGCGCGCATCGCGCGGGATCGTGACATGGCGAAGGCTTGACCGCACTGCATCCACCTGTGCCTTCGCCACCACCGGCACAGCCTGCGGTGCAACCGGCGCGGTCTCGCGCGCCAGATAACTCCCGAACAAGCCGGCACTGCCGAGGATCAGGCCCGCCATCACGATAATCGAACGCATCGCAGCCACTCTTCTCTGCGTATTGAGTCATGGGTCTCAAACCATGCGAGATGCAAAGGTCCGGCTAACAGGCTGCGTGCTGCGGGCCTCTCGTTCGGGCGTGGTGCAGAAAGGATGAAGCGGTCGGATTAAATTGTCGGGACGACACGCGTCACGTCCCCGCGCGTTTGGTCCGCCGGGTCGGCATGGCATTTGCGGGATCGTCCGGCCAGGGATGCCTCGGATAGCGCCCGCGCATCTCCGTGCGTACTGCCGCGTAACTGCCGGTCCAGAAGCCCGGCAGATCGCGCGTCACCTGCACCGGCCGATGCGCGGGCGAAAGCAATTCGATCACCAGCGGGACATGTCCGCCGGCAATGGCCGGGTGCCGGCCGAGTCCGAACAATTCCTGCACCCGAATGGCGATGCTCGGTCCGGCTTCCGCGCTGTAATCGATAGCCACCTGTGTCCCGGTCGGCGCTTCGAAATGCGTCGGGGCCTCCGCATCGAGCCTGCGGCGCAAATCCCACGGCAACAGCGCCATGACGGCATTGGAGAGATCGTCGGCGCCGATCTCGCGCAGGGCCACCTTGTCGGAGACAAGCGGCACCAGCCATTCGTCAGCGCTGGCCGCCAGTCCGGTATCCGACAGATCGGGCCAGACGTTGCCTTCGGCCTTGCGCAGAAACATCACGCGTTCGCGCCATTGCGAGAGATGCTTGCTGAACGGCAGACGATCGAGACCCGCTGCCAGGATCGCATCGGCAAGCAGGCGTGCGGTCTCGGGCGTTGGCGCGACCGCGGAAATCCTTTCCGACAATGCAATGGCGCCGAGACGCCGCGCCTTGCGACCGCGCAGGCTGAGACTTCCGGGGTCGACGGCGATGTCGTCATGCGCGACGATCTGGTCACCGAGGCGATGCACGATCTCTTCAGCGCCGATCGGTGCGGCACTCAATATGCGCGCCTGCGCGGCAGCGCCGGTCAGTTCCACCGCGACGATGTAATCCTCGCGCGACAACGGGAGCGCAGGGTCGAGCATCGCGCCGCGCCCATTGGCAAGCAGGAAGGCGCCCTGCCCGCCGCCGCGATTCTTGGCAATGCGGTCGGGATAGGCGAGCGCCAGCAGCGAGCCGGCGCTATGTTCTTCGCCGCCGCTCTCCTTTTCGATGGCGGACGAAGCAGCCCACCTTCTCGCCATCCCCCGCGCTTCCTCCGCGCGGCGCGAGCGGTCGCGACGGAAGGCATCGAGCCTGTGCGTGAGGTCGGCATCGTTGCCGCCAAGGCCGCGCTCGGTGACCAGCACTGCAATTTGCGCGGCCATCTCGCCGGCCCCTTCGCGGGCAGCGTCGACCACCATGCGCGCGAGCCGCGGCGGCAGCGGCAGGCGTTGCAGGGCGCGGCCCTCGTCCGTGATGCGGCCGTCATCGTCCAGCGCCTGTAACGCCTTGAGAAGCTTGCGCGATTCGGCGAGCGCGGCCGATGGCGGCGGATCCAGAAACGCCAGCATGGACGGATCGGTCACGCCCCATTGCGCCAGATCGAGCGCGAAGGATGACAGGTCGGCGGACAGGATTTCCGGCCGCGCATAGGGCTCAAGAGAGGCGATTTCCGCTTCGTTTCCAAAGCGATAGCAGATGCCCGGCTCGGTGCGGCCGGCGCGGCCGCGGCGCTGGTCGGCGGCCGC
>JAEVZN010000146.1 GCA_023392205.1 Pseudomonadota bacterium | reverse complement strand
GCTTGTTCGGCGTCAGCGTCTCGTTGACGGTATGCGTGTTCGACATCACGAGGAACGTGTAGCCGTCGGCCTCCGACTTCGCGACCATGTCGCTGCCGATAATCGAACCCGCCCCCGGCCGGTTCTCGACCACGAAGGGCTGCTTGAGTGCCTCGCCCAGATGCTGCGCGAGCACGCGTGCATACACATCGGCCGGTCCGCCGGCGCCGAACGGCACTACGAATTTCACCGAACGCGCCGGCCAGTCCTGGGCCAGAGCCGGGCCTGTGGCGGCGATGACGGCGGCAGAGACCGCACCCAAAAGAATATGGCGTCGCAACATGATGTCCTCCCTGATCGTTATTGTTGCGATCAGTGATAGAACACCGCGCGCCATGCTTCAATTCCGAAGCGGGCAAACCGTTTTCACATCGCCAAAATCAGGCGATCAACACCACATCCGGCTGTGTATCCGCGCCGTAGAGGCGCTGCACGGCATCGCGGCGGTTCTCGAGTGCGACGCGCTGGTTGATATAGCCCTTGTCAGTGATTTCGTTGGCATCAATCGAGGGCATGTCGGATAACAGCAGCACTCGCGCCACACGCATGGTCGCGCCGGTATTGACCTTGTTCCAGTCTTCGAACGCCTTGCGCAGATGCGCATGCACCTTCGGGTGCGTCGCGTAGAAGGCGAGATCGCCCTCCTCGCCGGTGACTTGCTTGCAGCCCGCCGCATTGAGCCAGGCGACCAGGCCGACCTGCTCACGGCCCTCGCCGCAGACAATCGCATCCTGCAGCACAGGCGTCGCCGCCGCGAGTGCACCGATCCGCAACTTGCCGACGGTCACCCAGGTGCCGTTCATCAGCTTGAAGTCCTCGGCGATGCGGCCGTCGAAGATCAAACCTTCATCCGGATTGTCGGGATCGGCAAAGCGCACGGCATCGCCGGGTTTGTAATATCCTTCAGAATCGAAAAGCTCCTCCGTCAGGTCGGGGCGTCGCCAGTAACCCGGCGTGATGTTCGGGCCGCGTGCGCGGATTTCAAGCTTGCCGCCTGCCGGCACGAGCTTGATCTCGGTGCCCGGTACAGGCACGCCGACCACGCCCGCGCGCTCGATCAGCATATGCGCCGAAGTGGCAAGCGGCGCCGTCTCGGTCGTCCCCCAGGACGAGGACATCGGAATACGGGTGCCGGTGATGCGGGCGGAAATCGCTTCCAAGCGCTCCCACATATCCTGCGGCAGGGCGGCGCCCGCATAGAAGAGCAACCGCACGCGCGAAAAAAACTTCCGCGCGAGTTCATCGTCGCTTTCCAGATAAGGCAACAATGCGCCATAGCCGGTCGGAACGTTGAAATAAACGGTGGGTGCAATCTCGCGCAGATTCTGTACGGTCTGCCCGACCAGCGCCGGCACCGGCTTGCCGGCATCGATATGCAGCGTACCGGCCAGTTTCAGCACCAGATTGAAATTGTAATTGCCGCCGAAGGTGTGGTTCCAGGGCAGCCAGTCCACCAGCACCATCGGATCGTCTTCGAGGAAGCGCCAGGTCTGCACCGATTGCTGCTGATTGGCGGTCAGCATGCCATGCGTGTTGATCACGCCTTTGGGCAGACTGGTGGACCCGGAGGTGAACAGGAACTTGGCGATGGTGTCGGGCGTGATGCCCGCCACGGCCTTGTCGACAGCCTGTCCAGGCGTCGTTGCCAGCAGATCGTCCAGCAACGTCACGCCGTCCAGATTGGCCCCGTTTCGCGAGGCCAGGATCGGCGCAGTCACATGCGCCAGCGCCTTGCCGAAAGGCGCGGTGTCGGAGACATAGACGAGGCCCGGCGTCAGCAGCTCGTTGATGTATTTGAGTTTGGCGTGATCCTGGCTCTGGAGCGAATAGGCGACCGAAATCGGCGCCACTGGAATGCCCGCCGTGTAGCAGGCGACTTTCAGCAATCCGAGATCCACGGCATTGCCCGACAATGCCATCAGCGGACGCTCCGCCGACAGGCCGCGATCGATCAGCGCCTGCGCCAGCGCGTCGACCTTCCCCCGCGCCTGCGCATAGGTGACGCCGGCCCAGGCGCCGCCTGCATCTCGCTCGGCCATGAACAGCCGATCCGGCGCCCGTTCGACCGCGGAGCGGAACATGCGGGCCAGATTGCGGTCATGGGGGCCCAGAGGCTCGCGGGCGCGCAACACGATGCTGCCATCGTCGCGATCCTCACGCGCCACATCGGGTTTGGCAAAGCTGATCGGACGGAATGGCGGCTTGCCGGCAGCACCGAGCGCCGCCGCTTTAGGCATTGTTTTGGTCACGCGGCGTCCTCCCAGACGACATGCACTATAATGCATGTGGCCTTGCCGACCTGTCAACGCATCTCAGAACGCAATCACGCGCTGTTTGCGATGCGGCGTTGTGCGCTGCGGCCCATCAGGAAACTCGCCAGAAGAGCAGCAAGCGAGGCGGCGAGCCCGATCCAGTCGAGCATCCCCGCCCCGGCAAAGGCATTCGGCGGCATCAGAATGGTCAGCGCCGAGGCGGCGAAGAACAGCCGCATGGGCGTTGCCAGCCGGCCGAAACAAAAGCCAACAATCGCCGCCGTGCCCATGAAGATGCCGAGCAGGTTGCGCGCGACATGCCACAGGACGAGATACCAGGGCGCATTCATCAGCAAGGCGGGTTCCAGCACGAACAGGAACGGAATGAAGAAGGTGCTCCATCCGACCGTCATCGCCATCCACCCGGCGGTCCATCCCGGCACGCGCGCGATGTTCGCCGCCGCATAGGCGGCAATCGCCACCGGCGGTGTGATCATCGACAGCATACCGAAATACATCACGAACATATGCGCCGCGATCGGTTCGACGCCGAGCTTGATCAGCGACGGCGCCAGCAGGCTCGCGGTAAGCACGTAGACGCTGACGGTCGGCATGCCCATGCCGAGAATGATGCTGATGATGGCGGTCAGCAGCAACAGGATGAACAGGTTGTCGCCGCTGAGGGCGATCAGTTGCAGCGTCAGGCCGAAGGCGACGCCCGACACGTTGAGCGCACCAACGACCATGCCGGCCGCAGCCCCGATCAGCACAATGTCGAGCGCGGCGCGCCCGGTATCGAGCACGGCGCGGCACATTTCCATGATGGTCACGCGCTTGCCGCGATAGCCGAACAGCAAGGCCAGCACGATTAGGAGACCGGTGGCGTAGACGGCCGCGCGTTCGATGGGAATCTGGAAGACTTCCGGCCAGATCAGGGTGGCAACAAGAAAACCGATCGGGATCGGGAAATGCCAGCCCGAGCGCACGATTTCGAGAAATGACGGAAGCTTCTCTTCCACCTGCGCGGCACCGATCTTGTTCTTGGCTGCCTCCAGATCGACATTGATGAACAAAGCCGCGTAATAGAGCGCGGCCGGAATGACGGCTGCGATCACCACCGTGCCGTAGGACACCTGCAGAAACTCGGCCATGATGAAGGCGGCAGCCCCCATCACCGGCGGCATCAATTGTCCGCCTGTCGAACCCACCGCCTCGATGGCAGCAGCCTTGGCGCGCGCAAAGCCCGAGCGCGCCATCAGCGGAATGGTGACAATGCCGACCGCCACCACATTGCTCACCGCCGCGCCGGAAATCATGCCGAACAAAGCCGATCCGAACACCGCGATCTTGGCCGCACCGCCGCGAAAGGCGCCCATGCCGGACATGGCGAGGTCGGCAAAGTAATTGGCGCCGCCGGTGCGGCCGAGCACCTGCCCCATCAGCGTGAAGGGCACAACGATCAGCACGGCCACGGCAAGAATATTGCCGATCATCCCGTTGACATCGAGCCCCAGATACACAGCCAGCCGCTGCGGCGTGACATAACGGGTCTGGAAATCGCCTGGCAGATTGGGGCCGATAAACACATAGGCGATCAGCGCAAGAATGATGATGACAAGAATGCCGCCGGAGGTGCGGCGCGTGGCCTCCAGCACCAGAACGATGAGGATCAGGCTGCCGACGATGCCTTCCGTCGGCAGAAGCGCGATCTCGTAGGTCAGCGCCTCGTAGCGCGCGGCGATGTAGAAACAGATACCGATCGACGCGAAGGCGCCGATCCAGTCATGCCAGCGCGGTCCGCCTTTCGCGCCCAGATAGGCCAGCGCAAGGCTGAGGCCCAGACAGACCGCCAGCAATTGTTCCGTATAGAGGGAAAGTCCAAGTGTCCGCCGCGGGACGTCGAGCACCCACAGCACGACGACACCGATCAGGAGCCCCTGAAAGATGTCGATCCACACCGATACAATGCGCGAAGGCGGCGGCGCCGGGGCGTCCCCCGCCGTCGCGGCGTGAGGATGGTAAAAAG
>JAEVZN010000127.1 GCA_023392205.1 Pseudomonadota bacterium | reverse complement strand
ATCCTGCCCTGGCGGCCGACGCTCCTGCTGCTCGGTGCGGTCGGCCTCGTGGCAGCGTTTCTGATCTACCGGCTGGCGCCGAAACCGGCGACAGGGGCCGCGCTGCGACCCGACACCGACCTCACGCCGCAAGCCGATCCGCCCAAGGCGATGCGCGGCGCCTTCGGCATGCTGATGACCATCGGCATCATCGACAGCGCCACCCGCATGGGCTTTCTCACCTTTCTGCCGTTCATCCTGGCCGCGAAAGGCGCCAGCCTTCCGACCGTCGGACTGGCCTTGACGCTGGTCTTTGCGGGCGGCGCGGTCGGCAAGCTCGTCTGCGCCTGGCTCGGTGCGCGGATCGGGATGATCGCCACCGTGCTGCTGACCGAGATCGCCACGCCGCTGCTGATCCTGGCTCTGCTGCCTCTGCCGCTGATGGCCGGCATGGCGCTGCTGCCACTGCTGGGCGTCGCACTCAACGGCACGTCCTCGGTGCTGTATGGGTCGGTGCCCGCGCTCGTCACGGCGGACAAACGCGAGCGCGCGTTCGGGATGTTTTACACCGGCACCATCGGCGCCGGCGCGGTGGCCCCGATCGTCTATGGCATGATCGGCGACGTGATCGGCCTTCCCGGCGGCGTGATGGTGGTGGCGGGGCTGGTCGTTATCACCGTGCCGCTGGTCCTGCTGCTGCGGCCGGCCTTTGCTCAGCGCCAGTCGCCGAGGCTTGCCTGAACCAGCGCCAGCGCCGCGACCGCGGCCGTGTCCGCACGCAGGATTCTTGGACCCAGAGCCAGACGGATCACGCCGGGATGGCGGAGCAGCATGGCGCGTTCATCCTCGGAGAATCCGCCCTCCGGACCGATCAGAACAGCCACAGAACTTGACCGAGCAACCGCAGATAAAGCCAGAAGAGGGTCAGAAATCGGCGCGTTCTCGTCGCAGAAGATCAATGTTCTGCCGGCCTCGAGCTCGGAAATCGCGCGCTCCAGCGGCCGGGCCTCGCCGACCGACGGGATCGACAACACGCCGCATTGCTCGGCCGCCTCGATGACATTAGCACGCATGCGATCGAGGTTGAGGCGGCTCACCTGGGTGTGGCGCGTTGTCACGGGCTGCAGGCGGCTTGCGCCGATTTCGACGGCTTTCTGCACCATATAGTCGAGCCGTGCATGCTTGAGCGGCGCGAAAAGATAATGCAGATCACCGGCGCTGTCCTGCGCACGCAACTGCTCCACGACCGAGAGAACGGCGCTCTTGCGCCCGGAAGGCTGCAGAACTGCCCGCCATTCGCCCTCTACACCATTGAAGACAAGCACCGGATCGCCGGCCTGCAATCGCAGAACATTGACCAGATAATTGAACTGGTCGCGGTCCAGAGGCACCGAGGTTCCCTGCGCCAGCGCGGACTCCACATACAGACGGGGGGTACGAAAATCGTAACGTGCCATGTGGGAAGAGATCTCGGTGCGGTCGGAAGGGGGCGCCGGGTTGGTCTCCCCGGCCGGCCGTTCTATCATGACCTGAATCGGATCTTGCCGCTGTCTCGCCGGATTTGCCGGCTTAACGCAGTGGTAGCCTTGGGCGGGGCCGGGAGACACGACATGAGGCTTTTGCGAACTTTGTCCGCCGCGTCGGCGCTTGCCGTATTCGTTGCGGTTAGCTCCGCTTCGCTGGACGCGGCTGCCGCCGGGACTACAACTGAAAGCGGAACAGTGATTCTGGCCCAGGCGGCCTCCGGCCCGCCGACATCAGGCTGGACGACGCCCGGGGCAGCCACGCCTGCCCCGGCGACAGCGGCGCCGCCCCCGCCCACCTCCGGCTGGGGCGCCCCACAGGCGCCGCAGGGCGCGCCTATGAGCGCTCCGATGGGAGCGCCTGGTGGGTTCATGGGCGCCAGGCCGCAGCGCGATTGCGGCGCAGAATTCATGCCGCTGCGCGCGGATGCCGAGAAAAAGGCCGCCGCCATCAAATCCGCGGCCGCCACCAAACGCCAGCCGGTGGTGTGCCGGGCTTTCCGCAACTTCGCGGCCGCCGAAGCCAAGGTGGTGAAATTCGTCGAAGAGCACGGCAAGGAGTGCCAAATCCCGCCCGACGCGCTGAAAAGCATGAAGGAGAATCACGCAAAGACGCTGGAAATTCGCGGCAAGGTCTGTGATGTCGCCGCGGCGCCCCAGCCGCGCGCGCCGAGCCTCAGCGATGCCCTTGGCACATCCCGCATTCCTACCGTCCCGACCGAGAGCAGCCCGACGCAGAACCGCGGCAGCACCTTCGACACCCTGACCGGCAATTCGTTGCAGCGATGAACCAAGCGGCCGGCCGCGTTGCCGATTCGACAGGCAACTGGGTCGATACGCTCGCACCGTATTGGTCGCGTCCCTATCTGCGGCTCGCGCGGCTGGACCGTCCCATCGGGTCCTGGCTGCTGCTTCTGCCCTGCTGGTGGTCGGCGGGTCTGGCCGCCATCGCCGCCGGAAAGCCCTACCCGGATCCTTGGCATTGCCTGCTGTTCTTTATCGGCGCCTTCGCCATGCGCGGAGCCGGCTGCACCTGGAACGACATCACCGATCGCGATCTCGATGCCAAAGTCGAGCGCACGCGGTCGCGACCGATTCCATCGGGACAGGTCTCCGTCAAACAGGCGCTGATCTTTCTGGTCGCTCAGGCGCTGGTCGGCCTCGCCGTCTTGCTGCAATTCAATCCTTTCACAATCGCGCTCGGCATTTTGTCGCTTGCCACCGTTGTCGTTTACCCTTTCCTCAAGCGCTTCACCCACTGGCCGCAGATCGGGCTGGGGCTGGCCTTTTCCTGGGGCGCGCTGATGGGGTGGCCGGCCGAATTCGGTCGCCTCGATGCGGTTCCGCTACTGCTCTATGCCGGGTCGATTGCCTGGGTGATCGCCTATGACACGATCTACGCGCATCAGGACCGCGAGGACGACGCGCTGATCGGCATTCGGTCCACGGCGATCCTGTTTGCCGAACGCACGCGGCCAATGCTGGCGGTGTTTTTTGCCGGCGCTGTGGTGCTGATCGGGCTTGCCGGCGGGCTGGCCGGTGGCGGCGGACTTTTCTGGCTCGGACTTGCAGCGTTTGCCGTACATCTCGGCTGGCAGGTGCGGCGACTGGACATTACCGATCCGGCGCTCTGTCTGCGCCTTTTCAAGTCCAATCGCGATGCAGGCCTGATCCTGTTCGGCGCCATGATCGCCGATGCCGCGACCAGGCTCTGGTGAATGGACCCCGCCCGGCTCAGTTGCGGGCGATGATCTCGCGCTCGTCGCGATGCACAGCGGACAGGCCGATATGCCGGCCGGGCTTGCGGCGCATCAATATCGAGGGCCTGCGTTTGCGGATGACCGAACGGCGGCGCCTGCGGCCCGTGTCGGGCACCATCTGCACATCGCGCCGTCCGGGCCGCGTATCGATGACGTTGCCGGTGGCATCGCAAACGCGGATCGACAAGCCCAGGACCCGCCCCCATGCCTTCCAGACCACGGCCGCGTCTTCGAGCGAAGTGCTGTCCAGAAGCGGGATCGACAATGCCGGATCGACGTGATCCAGCGTGATGCTGCACGAGGTCGCATCGTCGGTTTCTGCAGTGAGCGTGACACCGATAAACGCGTCGAGCGGCAGCCGGATTTTCATCCGCATACCGCGCACCGCGCGCCGCAGCACAACGCGATCGCGATCCAGTTCAACCTGCCGCGTCTGCCCGTCCGCCCCGGCATCTCTGGCCGGGAAGCGAACGGGCAACGCGAAGGGGTCGAGCCGCAGATCACGGCCCGCCCCGGCAGGCATGGCCCCGCCGAATTCCATTTGACGCCTCAATTGCTCCCCCGGACTTTTTCGTCCGTTATGTGCAGGAGTGTGCCATGGCGACGTCGGTAAGCGCTTAAAAAGGCTGGTTAATCGGGCGTTTCGCGCAAAGTCCCGATTCTCATGATTGACACTTTCTTGCGCCACCGCGCGCAACCCGAAGCTTCTCCTTGTCAGAGCGGGGCGACGCCCCTAAATCCAAACGCACCGATGAAAGACCTCCTGGATCAATCCGCGCTTTCCAGCCTTGCCGAAAGCCTCGTTGCTGCCGCCCGAAAGGCCGGTGCCGACTCCGCCGATTCCGTCGCCGTGCGTTCGGTTTCGATCGGCGTAGAAGTGCGTGACGGCGCACTTGAGGAATCGGAGCGCTCCGAAGGCGACGATGTCGGCCTGCGCGTCTTTGTCGGCCGCAAACAGGCGGTCGTCTCCACCAACGACATTCATCGCACCGATGTGGCGCAGCTTGCCGCGCGCGCTGTCGCAATGGCGAAAGTCGCGCCGGACGATCCCTATGCAGGCCTCGCCGATCCGGCGCTCCTGTCCACAAAGCATCCCGATCTCGATCTCGTCGATGCCGATATTCCAGATGTCGCCCAGCTTGAATCGCGCGCACGCGAGGCCGAGCAGGCGGCGATGAATGTTGCCGGTGTCTCCAAGTCCGGCGGAGCATCCGCATCGGCCGGGATCGGAGGCATGGTGCTAGTGACAAGCGGAGGGTTTCACGGGGCCTATCTTGCCTCGCGGCGCGGCCTGTCGATGATGGCGATTGCAGGCGAAGGCACCGGCATGGAGCGGGACTACGATTATACGTCCGCGTTGCACGATTCCGACCTTGAAATAGCGGCAGAGATCGGCCGCAGAGCCGGCGAACGCGCTGTGCGCCGTGTGAACCCGCGCAAGGTGGCCACACAGCAGGTGCCGGTGATCTTCGAGCCGCGTGTCGCAGGATCGATCGTCGGACACCTGGCAAGTGCGGCGAATGGCGCGTCCGTCGCGCGCAAGGCCAGCTTCCTCAAGGACCGCCTGGGCCAGAAGCTTTTTCCCTCCGGCATCCGTGTTGTCGACGATCCGCTGCGGAAGCGTGGGTTGCGTTCGCATCCCTTCGACGGCGAAGGCGTGGCTGTGCAGCTGATGCATGTTATCGAGGACGGCGTGCTGACCGGCTGGTTTCTCGACAGCGCGACGGCCCGCGAATTGAACATGGCCACGACCGGACACGCCTCGCGCGGCGTCTCGTCGCCGCCGTCACCTTCTCCGACCAACCTGCATCTCGAAGCGGGCGCGCTGTCGCCGCAGCAACTCATCAAGGACACCGGCAAAGGTCTCTACGTAACCGACCTGATCGGGATGGGCACCAATCTCGTGACCGGCGATTACAGCCGCGGTGCTGCGGGGTTCTGGATCGAGAATGGCGAACTGACGTTTCCGGTCAGCGAGGTGACGATTGCCGGACATCTGCTCGACATGTTCCGGACGCTGACGCCGGCCGACGACCTGACCTTTAAATACGGGACGAACGCGCCCACACTTCGCGTGGAGGGCCTGACCGTTGCAGGACACTAAAGCGCAAGACCACCCGGTTGCGCTTGCTGCGCATCTCGGCGCGGCCTTGCGCGATGCAGGTCCGATCGCGCTTCGCTCCTATCGCAACGCCAACATCAAAAGCTGGACCAAGGGTAAGGATTCGCCTGTCAGCGAAGCCGATATTGCGGTCGATCAGTTTCTACGCGAGCGGCTGACCCGAGAAGGCTATGGATGGCTGTCGGAAGAAAGCGTCGACGACCGCGCCCGGCTGTCGTCGCGGCGCCTGTTTATCGTCGATCCCATCGACGGCACCCGGTCTTTTCTCGCCGGACGCTCCGACTGGTCGATTGTCGCGGCAGTTGTCGAAGACGGCCGGCCGCTGGCGGCGGCGATCTATGCGCCGGTGGAAGACGAATTGTTTCTGGCATCTGCCGGACATGGTGCGACCCGCAACGGGGAGCCTATCGCTGCGACCGACGGCGGCAGCATTTCAGACGCGCGGATTGCAGGTCCCAAATCCTTCCTCGAGCGACTTTCAGAATTTGACCGCGGTACGGTGCATATCCCCAAGATTTACTCGCTCGCCTTGCGCATGACACGCGTTGCCGAGGGGCGCATCGATGGCGCCATGGCTTCCGTGAATGCCTCTGACTGGGACCTTGCGGCTGCCGACCTTTTGGTGCACGAAGCTGGCGGCGTGCTGACCGACTTTGCAGGCAAGAGGCTGGTCTACAACTTGCATGATCCAGTCCATGGCGCGATTGTTGCTGCCGGTCGTTCTCGCCATGCGCTCCTGCTCGATCTGGTGCAGAACAGGCGCGAGCAATTCGTGTAGTTGAGGTTATCGCGTTTCGCAGTCGCGCGGCGTTTGAATTATTCGGTCACACGGGCTCACGATCATGGCGGATCAGGCTCCACAGAAGCAGCTTCTTCACCTGGTTATCGGTGGCGAGCTTGCGCGGCTTGAGGACATCGAATTCAAGGACCTGTCCAAGGTCGATATCGTCGGCGTCTATCCGAATTACGCGAGCGCCTATGTCGCGTGGCGTGCGAAGGCGCAGCAGACCGTCGACAATGCGCATATGCGTTATTTCATCGTCCACCTGCATCGTCTGCTCGATCCCGGATTGACGCATCCGGCGTCCAGCTGATCGCCAGCGGCTCCAGGCATGCTGTCGTCACGGCGTCTTGCACGCGCACGCTGGGTCCAGAAGGCGGCCGGGATCACGGCTGCGGAATACCTTCGCTTCGTCCATCTGACGAGCCGCACGATCACCGAGCCCGCAGATATCTATGAGCGGATTGGACCGGACCTGCCGATCATCCTGGCGATGTGGCATGGTCAGCATTTCATGGCACCGTTCATCAAACGCGACGGGCACAAGGGCAAGACCCTGATTTCACGCCATCGCGACGGAGAAATGAATGCGGTGGCTGCGGAATGGCTGGGAGTTGAGACCATCCGCGGTTCGGGCGATCATGGGACGGAATTTCACCGCAAGGGCGGCGTCAGCGCTTACCGGCAGATGCTGGATGCGCTTGCTGAGGGCTACAACGTGGCGTTGACTGCGGATGTGCCGAAAATCTCGCGCGTGGCAGGGCCGGGCATCATCCGGCTCGCCCGCGATTCCGGCCGACCGATCTATCCGCTCGCGCTTGCCTCCAGCCGCCGCAAGGTACTCGACAATTGGGACCGCAGCGCGGTGAACCTGCCGTTCAGCCGCATCGCCGGGGTGGCCGGCGAGCCCTTGCGTGTCAGCCCCGACGCCTCCCGCGACGATCTCGAAACCGCCCGGCAAACGCTGGAAGCTGCACTCAATGCCGTCACAGAGCGGGCCTATGCCATCGCCGACGGCAAAACCAATCCCGAACAGACCCGTGGCCGATAGATTGCCCATGACGCTGCGTGCGTACCGGCGCGCGATGGCGGCGGCCACGCCGCTGGCGAGCCTGTGGCTGAAGCGCAGGCTCATGCGCGGCAAGGAGGTCAAGGCGCGGCTCGGCGAGCGCCATGGCGAGGCCACGCTGGCGCGGCCGCCGGGTCCGCTGGTCTGGGTGCATGGCGCGAGCGTCGGCGAACTCACCGCCGTGTTTCCGCTGATCCAGCGGCTGCGGGCGCAACAGGTGAATATCCTCGTGACCTCAGGCACCGTGACCTCCGCCAAGGTCGCGCGCGAGCGCCTGCCCCCCGATGTGCAGCATCAATTCATCCCACTGGACGCGCCGCGCTTCGTCTTCCGCTTTCTCGATCACTGGCGTCCGGATCTCGGCATCTTCATCGAATCCGACCTGTGGCCCAATCTCATCATTGCCAGCGCCAAGGCGCGCATCCCGCTTGTGCTGGTGAACGGGCGCATGTCCGAGCAATCCTTCAAGGCCTGGAAATCGCTCAGACGTACCGCCAAGGCGATCCTGGGAAAATTCGATCTGTGCCTTGCGCAATCGGCCCTCGACGCCGAGCGATTTTCCGAACTCGGCATGCCCGCTGTGCATGTCACCGGC
>JAEVZN010000111.1 GCA_023392205.1 Pseudomonadota bacterium | reverse complement strand
CGAGCGACTTGACGACCTTCACGCCGCCCGCCTTGCCGCGGCCGCCGGCATGAATCTGCGCCTTCACCACCCAGACCGGTCCGGGCAATTGCTTGGCGGCATTGACCGCCTCGTCGACCGTGAAGGCGGCTTCGCCGCGCGGAACGGGCACGCCGAATCCCTTCAGCACTGCCTTCGCCTGATATTCGTGGATATTCATTGACGCTCCGTTCCAAACTCTCGTTTCGTCCTGATCGCGTCATTGCGAGCGAAGCGAAGCAATCCAGCTAATCCGGTCAGGATAGATTGCTTCGTCGCTGACGCTCCTCGCAATGACGAATCACCAATTCAACGCATCCGGCGCCGACTATTTCGTCAGGTCCGGCGCGATCTTCTTGCAGGCCTCGACCAGCTGCTGGACGGAGATGGCCGACTTGTCGAACATTTCGCGTCCCGCCGAAGCCAGATCGATTTCCACGACCCGCTCGACGCCCTTCGCGCCGATCACCACCGGCACGCCGACATACATATCCTTCACGCCGTATTCGCCGTTCAGCCAGGCGGCGCAGGGCAGCACGCGCTTCTTGTCCTTCAGGAAGCTTTCCGCCATCGCGATCGCCGAGGAGGCGGGCGCATAGAAGGCCGAGCCGGTCTTGAGCAGATTGACGATTTCGGCGCCGCCATTGCGGGTGCGGATGACGATGTCGTCGAGGCGCTTCTCGGTGGTCCAGCCCATCTTGATGAGATCAGGCAGCGGAATGCCGGCGACGGTCGAGTAGCGCACCAGCGGCACCATCGTGTCGCCGTGGCCGCCGAGCACGAAGGCGGTCACGTCTTCGACCGAGACATTGAATTCATCGGCCAGGAAATAGCGGAAGCGCGCCGAATCCAGCACGCCCGCCATGCCCACCACCATGTTCTTGGGCAAGCCGGAATATTTCTGCAGCGCCCAGACCATCGCGTCGAGCGGGTTGGTGATGCAGATCACGAAGGCATTCGGCGCATATTTGCGAATGCCGTTGCCGACCTGCTCCATTACCTTGAGATTGATGCCGAGCAGGTCGTCGCGGCTCATGCCCGGCTTGCGCGGCACGCCCGCCGTCACGATGCAGACCGAAGCGCCATCGATGGCGTCGTAGGAATTGGCGCCGGACATCTTCGCGTCGAAGCCGTCGACCGGCGAGGACTGGGCGATGTCGAGCGATTTGCCCTGCGGAATGCCTTCCGCGATGTCGAACATCACAACGTCGCCAAGCTCACGCAATCCGATGAGGTGGGCGAGCGTACCGCCGATCTGGCCGGAGCCGATCAAAGCAATCTTGGGACGCGCCATAGGAGAAACAACCTTTATGCCTGAGAACGCCGCAGAAGCGCGGCGAGGCGGTGGTTATCGTGTCCAGCCGCTGGCGACAAGAAGGCGCGTGGCAAACCGGACATATGCGGTTCCAAATCTGGAATACATTATTCCAACGAGGCTGGCCTTTGCCAAGCCTGAATCGGCATGGCGCGGCAAGAATCGCCGCTGCGGCGCACAATTCACGTCATGCGGAGGCGGGCCGCAACAACTGGTGGCCGCGGCCGCTGTGAGCGTTTCCCCACGTTCTGAGAATATCGGCGGATCACGTCCGCCTGCAGAAAGCCGCAGGAGGGTCCCCGCCCGGCGTTATCCGTAAGTATGCGGCGGCTAGCCTCACGCAGATGCGACGGCCCGCACCTTTACGTCCGATAGTGATCGCCACTCACGGGGCTGCCGGCGATGAGGCTGAAATGGCGAGGGCCGATCCAACGGATGGGATCGTCGATCTGGTTCATCCCCTTCGTTGCGATCCCGCTCGAACTGGTCGCGGTCCGCATCGCCCATGAACTCGACGGCCGTCTCGATCTGGCGCTGCTGGATCTCGATCCCGTCGGCGCGAAAGCCATGCTGGACGCCATCGTCGCAGCCAACCTGTCATTCCTTGTCTTTACATTCGGTTCGCTGCTGGTGGCCGTTCAGGTCGCGAGCGCGCAACTGACTCCCCGCATTATCGCGACCACGCTGCTGAGCGACCGGACGATCAAGTATTGCGTCGCCCTGTTCATCTTCACAATACTGTTTTGCATCAGCTCGCAGAACCGGATCGGTGCGAATGTCCCGCAATTTCCGGCCTTCATCGCCGCGCTGCTGGGCATCATGTGCTTTGCGGCATTCTTCTTCCTCATCGATCACGCATCGCGGCTGCTGCGCCCGGTGAGTGTGCTGTCGCAGGTCGGAAACAAGGGCCTGGATGTGATCGCGTCCGTCTATCCGGAGCCAAGTCACGGGCCCGGCGCCGCAAGTTATGCAAGGAAAGTATTGGATGCGCCGCGCGCGGTCATCGCGCATCGGAATAGCTCGGGTATCGTCCTGTCGGTCGATACATCGATACTTATGGCTGAGGCATCCCGCGCGGATGCGATTATCGAATTCGTCCCGCAAGTCGGCGATTTCGTCGCAGTCGATGAAGCGCTTTTCAACATCTACGTCTCTGGCGCTGTGAATGAGGACAGTCTTCGTGCCGCCGTTGAGTTCGGGTCGGAACGAACGATGGAACAGGATCCGACATTCGCATTCCGGATCGTGATTGACATCGCGTTGCGCGCGCTGTCGCGCGCCATCAACGACCCGACCACCGCGGTCCTGGCCATCGACCAACTGCACCGCATGCTGCGATCGGTCGGCAGGCGTCACCTTCGAACCGACGAACTGAGCGACGACAGCGGCAAGCTGCGTGTGGTTTTCCGGACCCCGAACTGGGAAGACTTTGTCCACTTGTCCTTTCGAGAAATCCGGCGTTGCGGGTCGGACAATCTGCAGGTCGTCCGCAGGCTGAGATCGATGATCGAAAACCTCATGCAGACGCTTCCGGCGGAACGGCTTCCCGCGATCGTGGAAGAGCTGAGGCTGCTCGACCGCGAATGCGATCGGAATTTCGGATTTCCCGAAGATCTTGTGCTGGCCCGTATCGGCGATCCACAGGGGCTGGGCGGCCGTTCGGGAAGCGCAAGCTGACATCACCTGTTGGGACGCCCGATATGGCCAACGTCAACATCGCCCCGGCTTCCAGCGCCTTGTTGCGAACCCCAAAGGCCGCTGCGATCGCGGGAATTGTATTTGCGGTTCTGCTGATCGCGATCTTCGCGCTGTTCCGCAGCGCCGTCCCGGCCAGTCCCGGCGAACCCGGCGAGTGGCTTGTTCAGGACTGGCGCACGGCTGCTTTCGGGCTGAACCTTATCCCCTTCGCCGGCATCGCCTTTCTCTGGTTCATTGGAGTGCTGCGCGATCGTCTGGGCGCAAAGGAGGACCGCTTCTTTGCCACTGTATTTCTGGGCAGCGCGCTCATTTTCCTCGCGATGCTCTTTGTCGCGGGGGCGTTGGTCGGCGGGATCATACTGACCGCGTCACTTCCGGGCTCGGACGGACTTGCAGGCTCCCAGACTTTTCACGTCGCACGCGCGACCGCTTATGTTCTGATCAACGTCTATGCGGCCAAAATCGCGATCGTCTTCATGGTTTCGACGTCGACTGTCCTCATCTATACGAAGATAGCGCCGCGCTGGATTGCTATCCTCGGATTCATTCTCGCCGTCGTGTTGCTGACGAGCAGCTATTTCACCACCTGGGCAATCATGGTTCTGCCCGTATGGGTTTTTCTGATCAGTTGTCTCATCCTGATCGATAATCTGAAGGCCGGATCGCAGCCGTAGCGGCCAGACTTCACGTATCAATAATCGATCCCGATTGCAGGCTGTCGGTGTCGAAACGCTGGCCATGCGCCAACGCGAGATAGCTCTGCGAGCCCATCTCGATCAGCCGCGACACGGTGCGCTGAAACTCGAACAATTCGAGGCCCTGATCGGCGACATAGAGTTCGTGCGGCTGCGCTTCGGCCGACGCGATCAGCTTCACCGCGTTGTCGTAGAGCGCATCGATCAGCAAAATGAATCGCTTCGCCTCGTTGCGCTGGGCAAAGCGCATCACCGGGATGCGGTCGATGACCAGCGTATGGAATTCATGCGCGATCCGCAGGAAATCCGCCGAGCCCAGCGGCAGTACGCACAGATCGGGAAACGAAAACCGGGCCGCGCCATAGGCCGCCGCCGGCACATGCAGCTTGTGGCCCTTGACGGTGAGATCGAGCGCGCGTGGCGTATGCCCAAGCGTCAGTTGCGACCAGGCGGCATCGAGCGCGCGCTCGGCCTCGTCGTCGGGCGGCACGTACCAGACCTTGCCCTTGACCAGCTTTTCCAGCCGGAAATCGGTGCGCGCGTCCAGCCGGATCACGTCCATATGCTGCTTCATCATGTCGATGAAAGGCAGGAACAGCGCGCGGTTGAGGCCGTCGCGATAGAGGTCGTCCGGGTTCACATTCGAGGTCGCGACCACCGTCACATCGCGGTCGAAGAAATGCGTGAACAGCCGGCCAAGGATCATCGCATCGGCAATATCGGTGACATGGAATTCGTCGAAGCAGAGCAGGCTGGTTTCCGCCGCCATGGCAGCACCGGTCAGCGCGACGGCGTCCTCGTCGGCGATCTCGCCCGCTTTGGCGCGACGCCGGAATTCGTGGATGCGCTCGTGCACTTCGGACATGAATTCATGAAAATGCACGCGGCGCTTCTTTGCGACCGGGCTCGATTCATAGAACAGGTCCATCAGCATGGTCTTGCCT
>JAEVZN010000076.1 GCA_023392205.1 Pseudomonadota bacterium | reverse complement strand
GTCTCCCTCCCGCTCCGTGTGGACGCGCGATTGGCACCTGCCGCCGTGACCGCACAACGGCCAATTCAAGGTATTCGTGGTGCCGAAAGCGGGCAGTTTTCCACAGGCCGCGCCCCTGTCATCCGGTGGCCATATGACACCGCTACACAGGAGGCGTGTCGGACCGAATGGCCCGGCCCCGTTCGTCAAAGTGCCTCTCAGGTCCTGTTCGCCAGTTGCGACAGGGCCTTTTTTCCGCCATCTACGAGGCGCGCGCTGTACGCGCGGGCTGTTCGGCAGTCCGATAAATGCCGAGCGCTGTGTCGACGCCGGATTGTGCGGCAAAGCCGTGCTGGCGCAAGGACGCCTCCAGCGCAGCGAGACAGGTGAGTACATTCTCCTTGCGGCAGACATAGCCCATGGTGCCAATGCGCCAGATCCTGCCATGCAGCGGCCCGAACGATGTGCCGATCTCGATACCGAAATCGTGTAGCATCATCGACCGCACGCTATCGCAGATCACGCCATCCGGAATATGCACGCCGGTCACATTCGGCATCTTGTTCGCCTGGTCGCCGAACAGCTTCAGTCCCATCGCGGTGAGGCCTGCGGTGATCGCATCGCTGGCCAGTCTGTGCCGGGCGAAGCAATGGTCGAGACCTTCGGCGAGTACGATCCGCACCGCTTCGCGCGCCGCGTAGAGCATCGAGGTCGCTTCGGTATGATGGTTGAGGCGCTGTTCGCCCCAGTAATCCATCAGCATGCCGAGGTCGAAGTAATTCGACTGGATCACCGGTCCGTCGCCGTCCACGAAATCAGCAGGCCGGATGCCGGCCTCGACATGGCGGCGGCGCCTGACGACCTCGACGATGCGCTCGTTGAGGGTGACGGGCGAGGAGCCGGGCGGACCCGACAGGCATTTCTGCAGGCCGGATGAGGCGGCGTCGACCTTCCAGGCATCGATCGCGACATCCATGCCGCCGAGCGTTGCGGTCGCGTCCGTATACAGCAGCACATCGTGGCGCCGGCATAACTCACCGATTTCGGCCAGCGGCTGCGCCATGGTGGTCGACGTGTCACCATGCACGACGGCGAGCACACGCGGGCGATGCGTCTTGATGGCCGTCTCGATCTCGTCGGGGGTGAAGACGGTCCCCCATTCACGGTCGATGGTCACGACATCGCCACCGCAGCGTCTGGCGATCTCGGCCAGCAAATGGCCGAAGCGGCCGAACACCGGCACCAGTACCTTGTCGCCGGGTGAGATGATCGATACGAGGATCGCCTCGACGCCTGCGCGCGCGGTACCGTCCACCAGAAACGACCATTTGTTCCTGGTGCGATAGAGCTGGCGCAACAGCTCCATGGTCTCATTCATATAGGCGGTGAAGGCCGGATCGAATTGCCCGAGCATCGGCATCGACATGGCGCGCAGCACGCGCGGATCGACCCCGACGGGGCCAGGCCCCATGAGGAGCCTGGGGGGCGGATTGAGGTCGGCGAAGAGATTGGTCATCTAATTTCTTTCAGGTGATCAAGCCCGGCCATGACGTTCATGGTTGTTGCCACGCGGCTTTGCGTATTCCGATTTGGCGCGCGTGACATATTCTCCTGCACCAGCCGTGCCAACGAGTTCGCCATCGCGCACCACGAATTGTCCACGCACCATGGTGGAGACCGGCCAGCCCTTGACCGCGATGCCTTCGAACGGCGTGTAGTCCGATCCCCCATGCATCAGCGATTGCGAGATCGTGACTTCGCGATCGGGATCCCAGATGGCGATATCGGCATCGGCGCCGACTGCGATGGTGCCCTTGCGTGGATACAGGCCGTAGGTCTTGGCGTGATTGGTGGACGTCAGCGCCACGAAGTCGTTCAGGGAAATGCGGCCCTTGCTTACGCCTTCCGAGAACAAGACCGGCAGCCGCGTTTCCACGCCCGGCATGCCGTTCGGCACCCAGCGGAAGGAGGTGCGCCCCTTCGGATTCTGCTTGCCCTGCGGGTCTTCGTAGCGGAACGGGCAATGATCCGACGAGAAGATCGAGAACACGCCCTGCTGCAATCCCTGCCAGCAGGCCTCCTGGCTTTCCCTGTCGCGCGGGGGCGGCGAGCAGACATATTTCGCGCCCTCCATGTTGAGCCCCTCCAGGTCCTTCTCGGTCAGCACGAGATATTGCGGACATGTCTCGCCGTAGACTTTCAATCCACGCTGTTGCGCGCGGCGGATTTCCTCCATCGCCTGTCCGTTGGAGACATGCACGATCATAAGCGGCACATCGACAAGCTCCGCCAGTGAAATGGCGCGGTGCGTGGCTTCGCGCTCGACGGGGATCGGCCGCGATGTGGCGTGGAATTGCGGCGCGGTTTTCCCGGCACGCTCAAGCCGGTCGGTGAGGAAACGGATGGCATCGTAATTTTCCGCATGCACCATGACCAGCGCACCGGTGTCGCGCGCGACCGCCATTACGTTGAGCATTTCGATGTCCGACAGCGCCAGACCCTCATAGGTCATGAAGACCTTGAACGAGGTGTAGCCGTCATGCACCAGCGCGGGCAATTCCTGGCCGAGTACGGTGTCGGTGGCGTCGGCGATGATGAGATGGAAGGACACGTCGATGTAGCACTGGCCGTCGGCCTTCTTTTGATACGCGGTCACCACCTCGCGAAGCGACTCGCCCTTTTGCTGCATGGCGAAGGGCAGCACCATCGTATTGCCGCCGAACGCCGCCGAGCGGGTGGCGGAGGCGAAATCGTCTGCCATGACGATGCCCGGTCCGGACGGCTGCGCGATATGGACGTGACTGTCGATGCCGCCCGGCAGCACCAGCTTGCCGGACGCATCGACGATGTCGCGGGCGTCGCCGAGGTTGGCGCCAAGTGCCGCGATCCGGCCACCGGTAATGCCGATGTCGCAGGAAAACGTATCCGCGGCCGTCGCGACCGTGCCGCCGCGAATGATAGTGTCGAAGGTCATGTCACAATCCCCGCTCCATCTTCTACGGAGCGGGCGGGATTATGCAACCGAGGTGGTGGGCACGATCAGCGCTTGGCGGAGGCTCCGGCGACCTTGACGCCGGCCTTGCGCGCGGACGCATCGGTCGGCCGCTCGGCAATCTTTGGCGGCAAGGGCACGGATTTGGGGGCTGCCTTCGTGGCCGGGGTGGCGGCCGCGCTTTTGGTCGGTGCACTTTTGGTCGGTGCACTTTTGGTGGCGCTCTTGGCAGGTGCTGCTTTGGCAGCGGTAATGCGCGCAGGTGCCGGTTTGTCGTTGGCCTTTGTGTCGGCAACGACGGGCGCCTTTTTTGCAGCTTTGGCGCGCGCCAGAGTTTGACGGCCCTTGGCCTTGGCGGCGGCAATCCGGCGGGCCTTGGCGGCGGCTGCCGCTGCCTTGGCCATGGCGATCTTGCCCTCTTCGACCAGCTTTGCCACCGGCGGTTCCAGGGCCACTGTGATCTTGGCGGCTTCGGCATCGCGCGACAGGTCGGCCACGCCGTCGCATGGCGCACGATTAGGCAGGTCGACCGGCAATTCGAGTTCGGCGGTCTCGGTCCATTTTTCGGGCTCGTGGCCGGTGATGATCTTCACGTAATTGCGCGTCTCTTCGGGCAGCTTGCCCTTGCGCGCCAGCCATTCGGACACCCGTCGCGCGCCGCCATTATAGGCCGCCGCGGCCAGTCCGAGATTGCCGAAGGTCTTGACGTGATCCTTGAGGAAAGCGGCCGAATGCGGCAGCGCCGCCAGAGGATCGAACGGATTCTGCAATCCGCGTTCGGCGGCGACCGCGGGCATGAATTGCGCCACGCCCTGCGCGCCGGCAGGGCTGACCGCGCGCTGCTTGAAACGGCTTTCCTGCCAGATCAGCCGGGCGAAGAAGCCGGTTGGAAGGCCGTGCACCTGCGCCACGGATGCGAGCGTGTGGCAAACCGCTTCCAGTGGAACTTCGGGCGGAGGAGGGGGCGGCCCTTCGGGCTCAGGGAGGCTTGCGACCTCGGCGGCGATGGTCTCGCGTATCAGCCGGTTGGGATCGAGGTTCACCGGCATTGCCGCGATGACCACTTCGCCGGGCTTCGATGCCGCCGTCCGGCCGGCGGGCGCCTCCGGCGCATGCTCACCCAGAGACCGGGTCTGCGCGGCGGGTTCTGCGCGCCAGTTATCCATTGGAACAGCTTCGGAGCCGAATTTGGTGGGCCATGCCACGACAGACAGACCGATGACGACGAGCGCAAGCCGCATGCCGGGCAAAATCTCCCTGCACCGCAGGGCATGGGCCGCCGCGATGCGCAAGAGTGGAATGGCTGAGGAAGTCCCCCTCGTTCGAGCTTTAGAATTGACGGCGAAAACGGACCGATTTGTGAAAAGCGTGAGGCGTAAGAAAGGTTTTCCCTTACTTGGAAGGAACGAATCCCTTGACTCAGCGCCGCCGCATTTGGCCCGGGCG
>JAEVZN010000035.1 GCA_023392205.1 Pseudomonadota bacterium | reverse complement strand
ATGGCGGGGTGTGAGCTTCAACCCCTGCGGCGGCACGAGGTCGACGAACGGCTCGTGCACCGGCGGCACCGCGCGATGCACCGCATCCATCACGCGCTCGTATTGCTGCGGACCGGTCACCGAAAGCACATTGGGATATTGGCTGGTGATCTTTTCCGGCTCCGCGCCCATGCAGCCGGTGACGATGACCTTGCCATGCGCCGCCAATGCGTCGCCGATCGCGGCCAGCGATTCCGCCTGCGCGCTGTCGAGAAAGCCGCAGGTGTTGACGATGGCGAGATCGGCGCCGGAATGCCCGCGCGCCAGTTCATAGCCCTCGGCGCGCAGCCGCGTGATGATGCGCTCCGAATCCACCAGCGCCTTGGGGCAGCCAAGCGAGACAAACGAGATGCGAGGGGCGGCGGACATGCGGTGTTCTGAGCTTTGCGGAAAGCGCGGCGTTAGGGCAGGGGCGCGGGTACGTCAACCGGTAAGTGAGGGGCCATCTATACGGTGCAAGAGTGGGCCAGCGATTCTCGCCATAAGGGCGGATGCGGGCCGTGGCGCCTCGCCTGTAAAGAACCCCTGTCTCAGAAAATATATTTATAAGTCAATGGGATACCGGCGGCCCCGTCAAATCTTCGGAAAATCTTAACGAAAAGCGCCTTTCATCCCGGAACGCATTGCCGCACCTGCGCGCCCTTAAGGACCGCGCCCGCGGCGCAGGGGGCTGAAGAGCATGTTCCGGTTTCCGCGTCTCGCTGCCTTGGCTGTCGCGGCCGCGACATTGTCCGGCTGCGGTTCAATCGCCTCGTTCGAGGGTTTTTTCTCCGAAAACGGACATCTGGCGGCGCAGAAGCCTGCCGGCGGCAAGGCCTATGTCTTTCGCGGCATGGGCGGGCGCTTTGCGTCCTTCGAGATGGATTACCTGAAGGACAAGATCCAGACGCACGGCATCGATGCCGAGGTCTACAACCACATCAACTGGTCCGGCCCTGCCGACGAGGCGATCGCGCGCTACAAGCGTAATCCGCAGCCCATCATGGCCATGGGGCATTCGGCCGGCGGCGACGCTGCGATAAGTTTCGCCTGGAAGCTCAAGCGCGCGGGTGTGCCGGTAAGCCTGATCGTGGCCTTCGATCCGACCCGGCGCGCGGCACAGGTTCCCAACAATGTCGACCGCTTCATCAATATCTATCAGTCGACGAACTTCTTCGGCGGCGGCTATGTCCGCAGCTCACCGGATTTCCGGGGCCATTTCTCGACCATCGACCTGCGCAATTACTGGGAAGTGCTGCATGTCAACATGGTCAAGATCCGCGGATTGCAAGACAAGGTGGTGACCAAGGTCGTGCAGATTTCGACACAGCCCATTCAGCTCGAAGGGCCGACGGTGCCGATCCGTTACATCATGCCGCGCGGCGAGCCGATCGAGATGTGGGATTCCGGCGTCACCGTGCAGACCGAGATCGGCGACACGGTGCGCACGGTGGCGCAACGCTATGGTGTGCCCGCATGGGCGGTGGCGCAGCTCAACGATGTGGGAATGAACACGTCGCTGCAGCCCGGCCAGCGCCTGATTGTGCCGCGGCATCTCGAAGTCATGCCGATGGCCGGACCGATGACCAGTTTCGCGCCGCGGCATTGATCCGCCATTCAATTGCCTCTTGCGTAGCGGCACCTGGCGGCAAGGTCACGGAAGCGAGATCAGGCTTGGCAGAAGACCGGCTTGCCTCAGCAGCCCGGCAAGCTGACCGATCGGGATGACGAGCATGAAGAGGAGCGAATCCGCTGTAGCCCGTTTCAGCGAGGACGGCAGAAAGATGGATTCCCGCGCATCGTGATAAATCGCCGGATTTGGCCAGAACAAGGGAACACGCGCTGCATAGAGATCGTATCTTGAGGTAAATTTGGAGCGAAGCAGGGCGGCCTCTCCGCGGGCTGTCATGTAGAGGATGGTGCCGACGACGACACCGGTGCCCGCGCCGAGCAGCAAGCTGCCGAAGCCAAATCCGATCCCCACGCTCCCGATTGTCGAGAAAAAGTACAGCGGGTTTCTCGTGATTGAATACGCACCGGTCGTGATCAGAGCGGTGTTTTTTCGGCCGCCGATATAAAGGGTCGACCAGAGACGTCCCAGTACGGCACCGACGACCAGCGCGGCTCCTGTCAACTGAATGACCCCGAATATGAATGGGTGCTCCCGCCAGATCGGGTCGGTGATCGCCACAAGAAATACGAGCGCGACTGCGAGCAATCGCAAGGCAAGAATGCGCCAACGCTGGTCGTAATAGACGACTGCCGCTGCCACTTGAATGAACGCCATCTGCATGAACATCCCCTGTTTGTGAATTCGGGATGCGGTTCATAGGACGGGTTGCATCTCCTGCAGGCGTCCGCTTTCGCAATTGCGCCAAATTCTGCGTTAAGTTGCCTCGCCGGTCGGACTTTGGACCATTCACGATGCGCGATTTCGCAAGCTTGCAAACTCGACCGTGGCTGATGGCGCGGGGAGCAGAGGTATTATTTGCGTTTGCTCTGGCGCCTGCCTTTGCCTGGATGAACCCGTTCTTCTCCAGCAAACAGCCGTTTCCGGCGCTTGTCGCTTATTGGTGCGTGTTGCTGGCCAGCTGGTTCCTGATGATGGCCGCCGTCGAGCGCGGTTTGAGCGGGCTCGAAACCGTGCGCCGGCTTTCGCCGGGGATGCGCCGGGCAGCCGTAATCGCTATTGCCGCGTGTCCGATGATCGCAGTTGTCGGCGCTGCGACCCATGCCTTGAAGGGGTGGGACGCGACGGTGCTGGAAATCGTGGAGCTCTATTTCCAGATTATTCTGGTCGGCTCCGGAGTGGCCCTGATCGCGTATGCGATCATCGTGTCCCGATCTCAAACGGAATCAACTGGACGTTTTGCAACGAGCCTGCAACCCGCTAACGGACCGGTCAGCGGCGAGCCAAGTCCGGTCATCGAAAATCTGCATGCGCCGTCGCCAGGCACCGCCGGCCGGCTGATCCACCGTCTACCTCTGCATCTGCGCGGCACCATCCTGTGCCTCGAGATGGAGGATCACTACGTTCGGGTTCACACGGATCGCGGTTCGGCGCTCGTTCTGCTGCGCTTGGGCGACGCGATGGCAGAGGCAGGGCATTCCGGCCAGCAGGTTCACCGGTCCTGGTGGGTGTCCGACGGGGCCATCGAAAGGTTCGAGCGCACCGGCCGCACCGGCCAGTTACATTTGAGCGTCGGGATCAAAGTACCGGTTTCGCAGCGCTATCTGAAGCTTGTCGAAAGCAATTACGGCGGGAGGCGTGCAGTCGCTGCCATGACAAGCCCGAACAGATGAAAGCGCGCCGCCGTGTCGGACCGCGCGC